>NZ_VRVC01000011.1:0-56356 GCF_008040005.1 Methylobacterium sp. WL19 | reverse complement strand
CGACTACATCGAACGCTTCTACAATCCGGCCCGCCGACACTCGACCCTCGGCTACGTCAGCCCAATCGAGTTCGAAAAACAGGCCCAATTAGCTTAGGATCGTGTCCACGGAACCAGCAGCAGGCCAGCCATCCCGGCCACTCAACCCTGCCTCAGCCTCTTATCGGACGGGCTCTGAGTCAGTGCACAAGCGTCCCACCTCGGCTACCACATGAGCGCAAACCACGGCACTCGCCGGGAATTAATTTGCGTCATGCTTTTTCTCAGCGCAGTCTACGAAGGTGTCTAGGTCGCTTCGTAGACACTGGAAGGTTCGCTAAAAATTTCGGTCGGGACGAAAAATGAGTGATGCCAATACAGGAGATCGCGCCCTCGAGACGGCTCGGGCGTTGCGCGCAGCGGCCGAGGAGGCGCGGCGGACAATCCTGGCGTCGCGTGAAATCGTACAGAGATCGCAAGAGCAGACGCGCGCAATGATAAACCGGCCTGAGATTGAGCCGTGTGATCATCACACCAACCAGCCCCCGTCGGAGAAGCTCGTCCGCTGCCTGATCCAGGCTTACGAACTCGCCATAGATGAGGATGATGTTCAGACACAGGCCTTGCTAGGCAGCATGTTACATGATGTGGGGGGACGCATCGCTGCGGCGGTTGGACCGAAGGCGGCCCAAATGATCCTGCATTGATCATCGCGGAACGGAAAAATGGGATGGCTCAGGATTTTGATGAAGATCCAATGGATCGTCACGGCACTCAAATACTGGCCCGTATCGCCCAGACACTTGACGTACCGCTCACCACTTTCTTTTCGAAGACGCAACCCTCGCCGTCCATTGGCTCATTGAATGCTTCCGAGTTAAAAAATCTCGCCCAGACAACGGAGATGCTTCGAAATTTTGTCAAACTGAAAGATACCGACGCTCGCGAGCGTTGCCTGGATTTCGTGAAAAGGGAAATCGAACGGCAAAATTAGTTTGGCTTAGTTGGCAGGAACGTCATCAACATCCTCGATTTCGTGGGGTTGATCCGCCAAGCCCTTTGTGTCCCTTGAGGCGACACGTAGCGGGGTTAGGATAGGCGATGACCACACAGGATCGGTTCCCGATCATCGGTATTGGAGCATCCGCTGGCGGCATCGAGGCTATGAGAGCCTTTTTCAATGGGTTTCCGCAGAGCCTCGATGCGGCTGTAATCGTCGTGACGCACCTCAACCCCGAGCGTGAAAGCCTGCTGACCGAAGTCTTGGCGCGATTCACGGCTTTGAAGGTCGAGAACATTATCGACGGCGTGTTGGTTCAGCCTCGTCACGTTTACGTCATGCCCCCCGGCGTCACTCTCGGCATCCAAGACGCTCGGCTCATCACGACGCCACTCCCTCCTGGAACCCGCGAGACGAAACCAGTCGATATCTTTTTTACCAAACTCGCGCTCGACCAGGGGGAGCGGGTGGTGGGCGTCATTCTGTCGGGCGGTGATGGCGACGGCGCAATCGGAGTCAAAGCGATCCGGGAGCACGGAGGCCTCACTCTAGCTCAGGTCGGAGACGAAGACGGCCCCGAAACGCCGGACATGCCTTTCAGCGCGATGCGGACCGGCTACATCGATTTCGGATTACGGGCCAGCGAAATGGGCGCCCGGATTGCTGAAAGTTATCTCGGTGACCGGGAGCCTTCACTAAGCGGTTTCGACAACGGCGATTCGGCGGATGCCACTGTTTCCGAGGATTTGCTCGCAGACATCTACGCCATCCTGCGCCGACAGGTTGGGCATGATTTCGCGGGCTACAAACCCAGCACGTTTCTCCGCCGCCTGTCCCGGCGCATCAGCGTCAGCGGCTCGGCCGGGCCACAGGCCTACCTCGAACTGCTGCGCGCAAACTCTGCGGAGGTCGCCGCCCTTTTCCGGGACCTGCTCATTGGCGTGACGAAGTTCTTCCGCGACGCTGCCGCTTTCGACGCGCTCTCCGCCCTGGTGATCCCTCTGCTATTCGAGGGACGTGGCCCCGACGATACGGTACGGGTCTGGGTGCCCGCCTGCTCGACCGGCGAAGAGGTCTATTCCATCGCCATACTCTTGCGTGAGCACGCCGATACGTTGCCCAACCCACCACGTATCCAGATTTTCGCCACCGATATCGACGAACGCTCGCTTACCGTCGCCCGATTTGGCCGCTACCCGCGGGCCTACCTCGATGCCGTCTCGCCAGAGCGTATTGCTCGCCATTTCGTCTCGGAGGCGGAGAGCGTCGTCATCAGTAAGAAGCTGCGGGACATGTGCACATTCTCGCCCCACAGCGTGCTGCGCGATCCACCGTTCTCGCGCCTCGACCTCGTCTCCTGCCGTAACCTGCTGATCTACCTCGGCCTTGCCGCCCAGGAGCAGGTTCTACCTATCCTTCACTATGCCTTGCGCCCATCCGGGTATCTGTTCATCGGCATGGCTGAAAACGTCACGCGCTTCGAAAATCTATTCGCCACCGTTGAGAAGAAGCACCGAATTTTTCAGGCCCGTAACACGATCCGACCGGTGCGTTTGCCGTCCATGCTCGACCCTGACAGGACTGGTATCCTTGCGGCTGGTGAAGGCCGGCGCCGAAGCGGGACGACGCACGCGACGCTGCGGCAGGTGGTAGAGGCAGAGATACTCATCACGTTCAGTCCACCGCATGCGGTTGTGACGCGCTCAGGCGAAGCCGTGCATTACTCCCCTCGGATCGGTGACTATCTGGAGATCGCCTCAGGCCAACCGACGCAGGATTTAGCCGCGATGGCTCGTCGCGGACTGCGCCTGGAACTTCGCATGGTCCTCAGTGAGGCCATCGAGGGGAACCGGTTGGCAGTTCGAGATGATCTTGAATATACCATGCCGGATGGTCGTATCCGAAAGCTATCTCTGATCGTCAAGCCGCTTGCGATGACAGCCGAAGCGGAGCCACTGTTTCTCGTTGTTTTCGACGATGCGGCGTCCCCCATCGATCCGACCCTCCGGCGCGCGCAGATGAACGGCGAGCAGAGCGAGGAAATCGCTCGGCTGGAGCGTGAACTGACTGATGCGCGCGAGCGTATGCTGGCGATCGTTGAAGAGTATGAGACCTCTCTTGAAGAGCTGAAATCGTCAAACGAAGAAATGCATTCTGTCAACGAAGAAGCACAATCGGCAAACGAGGAGTTGGAGGCTTCCAAGGAAGAAGTCCAGTCAATTAACGAAGAGCTTCACACGGTCAATACAGAACTGAACTTGAAAATTGACCTCATGGATCAGATGAGCGACGATCATGAGGCTCTGTTTGAGAGCACTGAGCTCGCAAGTGTATTCCTCGACAAAAGCTTACGGATTCGCCTTTTCACACGGGCCGCCGCGGATATATTCAACATAGTGCCAAGCGATCATGGACGTTTGTTGAGTAATTTCTCGGCTCCGTTCTCGTTGGTGTGGTTGCCGGATGAAGCCTATAGAGTGATGGTCGAAAGACAGACGAGCGAGAGAACGATCGACGGACTGGACGGCGCACGTTACCGAATTCGCCTTACGGCGACGGCTCGAAGAGGCGCTGAAGTGTCGGGTGTCGTGGCGAACTTCGTCAAGTTGGCCGAATAGGCAGCCTCGGCACGGGGCTCATAGGCTCGACGACAGGCCCGATGTGAGAGGGCTACGTCGCCCACTGCGCAAGTGAGCAGATCGACCTGCTACTGCCTCCGAATGAACGATGTTGATGTCCGCTTGGCGCGACGGCAAGCGGTCAGCCCGCATCTTGAAGAGTTTCCGGGTACGCCTCCGGTGACGGCCGCGGTCGTCATTCCGACAGTGCGTCAGGCGGCGATCTGCTGGGGCTGAGCCAATGTCCCGTTCCGCGGCAGTCTTTCGTCGATACTTCCGGCGGGATGATCGGATAACCGAAGGACCACGCCGAAGGAGGATCGCGAAGGCCTGACGAAAATTGTTCGCCAAAACCGGCTTACAGATCCAGCACCTCGTCCCAGGCTCAGCATGGGAGAATGGGGGGGGCCAACGGCAAGCTGACGGACGAAAGCCTACGCCGAGACATCGTCTGCTCGCTGAAGAATGCGCAGATCGTGAGGGAGATCTGGCAGATCATCGACACCCGCATCCGACCGCATTCCTCGTTGGGCCGCCGACCGCCCGTGCCTGTAATTTTCCCGATTCTGGCTCTTCGACTACCCATGGTCACCACCATGCCGTCGCCCTCACGAGAACCAGCATAAAATACCCACCAAGCCTCTCACTCGCCCCACCTCATCTAATAATGCTTACTTCAAAATTACGGCCTTAACCCTGCAAATACATTTATCTAAGCAAGCTTATGATTATTGAAGCTGACAATTATGCCAAAAATAGAATATTATATTATTAGAGAAGTATTTTATATTCATTTATTAGATATGACGCTCATAAAATCAGACAAATAAAACATGGGTTCCAGCACAAGCATAGTTTATAAAAAGGTAATTATTTTCCATAAAAATAATTCATATTTGAGTGCGCCGTCAAATACCCCACGCCGCACTGTGGCTCCTCAAAATCGCGAATCTTTTTGATCGGCCGTAGCTTGTAGCGGCATATTTCTCATGTAAGTTGATAAGTGCAACCGCGCTGTCTGTCGCTCCCAGCGGGCGCTCTCGGTGACCTTATCGCCTGAAGCCCCATCCTCAGGATTGGTCGCTCTCTCGAAGATTGAGGAAAAATGGCTAGGAACAGTCGTTTCTCACTGAGACGTTTTCAAGTCGCCGAGGAAGGAGCCGCGGCCGTCGAGTTCGCTCTCCTCGTACCGATCCTCATGGTTTTGCTGTTTGGAATCGTTGGTTTTGGGTGGTTCCTGGGAATCGCTCATAGCCTACAGGAAGCCGCCTCCCAATCTGCACGAGCGTCTGTAGCGGGCATGGATGTCAGCGAGCGGTCCGCTGTAGCATTAGCGACCATCAAGCGTAGAATCTCCGACAATCCCTTGATCGATCCCGATTCACTGACGGTGAATGTCGGGGCGGATGCGGGAAATCCCGATCTCTTCACGGTCACCCTCCGCTACGACATGAGTGCGAACCTACTCAAGATCGTACCAACGTTCGTCCCCTTGCCAACAACATTGATGAGGACAGCTAGTATTCGCCGGGGAGGTCTGTGAAGCGGACCATGCTAAAGGCATTACGATCTGACCGCAGCGGTGCGATTGCTCCCCTCGTTGGCCTCGCGATTTTCGCGCTGCTTGGCTTTTGCGGTCTCGGCATCGATTTCGGCGTTGCCTTCAACCACAAGCGTAAGCTTCAGTCCGCCGTGGACTTAGCTGCCCTGGCCGCTACGGGCGCCAAAGATAAGGTCGGTGCTGCCACCCTCGCCATGATCGACAATGGCTTCAGCGTTCCGTCAAAACTTACGGTGACGCCTGGGACGTACACGGCAGACCGCAGCATCAGTCCCGAGGCCCGGTTCTCGGAGGGGGGGGCCTCCCCGAATGCGACCCGGGTTACGGCCAATTCGTCGATCATCACCAGCTTCTCTCACCTGATCGGCGGGCCTGGATCCATGGAGATGACGGCAAGCGCAACGGCTATACGGGCCGAACTCGCTGCCTTCAGCATTGGCTCTCGCGCCGCCGCCCTAGATGGGGGAATCGGCAACGCCCTCCTGTCAAGCATTTTAGGAACGTCCGTATCCTTGTCCGTTCTCGATTACCATGCCCTAGCCGGTCTAAAGATCGATGCGCTCACTTTCCTGAAGAACGCAGCCACTCGGGGCCATATTCAGGCCGCAACCTACAAAGATGTACTAGACGGTTCGGTCACCGTCGGCGAGTTGGCTCTCGCTTTAGCCGATACCGCTCGTGCGACACCCGGCGGGTTCGAGGCCGCACAAATTCTGAGTCGTCTTGCCGCAGGGAAAGGCGGAACCGAGCGCGTGAAGCTCGGAAACCTGCTATCAGTCGGAGACCTGGCACAACAACCCCTAACATCTCCTGGCTCGCCACTGACTGTCGGGGCGCTTGGCATGCTGAGTGCGGGGGCGGTTCTCGCCAATGGGACGAACCAAATAAGCGCCGACTTGGGTGTTAACATACCGGGCTTGCTTAAGTCTAAGGTTACGTTTCGAGTTGGCGAGGCTCGGCGTACGTCAGGCTTTGTTCTACCCGGCACCACGCTCTCGACATCGCAGGTTCGTGCTCTCGTAGAGGTCTCCCTCGCGGCTCCTCTTGGGCTTGGAGAATTGAAAGTTCCAATTTATGTGGAAGTCGGGCGCGCGACAGCGAAACTGGCAAAGCTCACATGCCCCTGGAACTCGCAGGATCAGAGGTCGGTCACGTTGGACGTGACAACAGGCGCTGCCTACCTTTCCCTTGGAGAGACGCCCTTATCGTATCTCGATCCTGAAGGACCACGTCCTCCACTAACGCCAGCGGTCATCCTGCGCGCCCCGCTCCTCGAGGTGCGAGCTTCCTCAAAATTTGAATTGGGACAGACCACCCGCAGTGTTAATTTTGGCGATGCAGACATCACATCCGGACGAATAAAAACCGTCTCCTCGGACAAGCTGACGTCGTCTTTATCTCGCTCACTTTTTTCGAGTCTGTATCTCGATGTGAATGGTCTCCCATTAGGTGGTATTCTCAACCTGCAGCAACTGATCGGCTCGGTGCTTATGTTAGCCGCGCCTAGCATCGATGCCATCCTCGACGCACTGCTGGCGACATTGGGGATCCAGATTGGGACCGCCGATGTCTCCGTAGACGGGACACGCTGCAATGGTGCAGCTCTGGTGCAATAGCAATATTTTTCTGCCTCTTAAGTCATTGATATGACGAAAATTTGAGGCCATTCCCAATTCGTGAAATATCACCGTTCATAACCGGCGTACGATACAATCGCACGATACGCAATCAACGTAAGTGGAAGGGATGCCCAATTCGGCACGATGATGTGTCCGCTAGCGGTCAATGCCGAACGTTCGAAGCATACTGCAGCCTATTCGTCGCGCTTTTGACTTTGTGTCGCTAACTGTCGAAATTTGACGCCGTTTCTATATTTCGCCGTCGTACCAAGCCTCAATGACTTCGGACGTTCGCAAAGCAGTCTTGCAAACCCGCAAGGTTTTCAAACTCGGAAGCTTCAATAAAAATATATCTGGAACTACGTCTGCGTCCAGCAGAACCAGTCGCACGCTCAACTCACTGCGGCTACAGACGAGCACAGGTACCATCGTATGTTCGGTCAGAAAAATGGCCCCGGACTCGAAAGTAGTTCCCCACTTATCCTTGAGTTTATCAATCATCATTCACCTCCGCGAGACAATCATATTATTTGTACAATTCTAAACATTTTCCCGATCAAAGGCGGAGCGAAAGATGATTGCTAGAAAAATATAAAATTCATTCCCAGTCATCTGTTAACGCAAGTTGCCTAACCTGCTGTTTGGAGCGAGCAGAATACCCATCGTGTTCATGTCCCACCTGTTTTGGCCTCCGGAAATGAGTATCAACGGCCGGATAGCCTTTCTCAGTTTTCGGAAGCAGGGGCACGCTAGCTCTAATGGCGCGAATGTAGCACGAGTTCGCTCGTTGCTTTCCCTTACAACATTCGATCAAGATCATTGCATACAGGTTAAAACTCGCCTCATTTTTGTCCGCGGCTCAACCTTTAGGCGATTTCTTCCCTCGCGGGCGACCATGCGAGTAGTGTGGACACACGCTAGGCCGTGAAACCATGACGATTTTTGGATCGGGACGAACCTGCTCGGATCTTTTTCTCCTTGGAAGGAGTTGCCAATGGCTTGATATGATCTGACGGATGTAGAATGGACGGTCATCAAGCCGGTGCCGCCGACCGCGATCCGGATCGCTCGTAAGCTTGAGGCGCTGTACGTGATCGACGTGCCTTCGGACCTGTTCAGCCTCCGCGGGGTTGCCCGGTTATATCCCCTCGGACAACGGGCCGGAGTGCGTTGCCGAGACCGTTCAGGACTGGATCGGAGCGGTTGATCAACCGCCGCCGACATCGAGCCGGCAGCCCGTGGGAGAACGGCTGATTGTAAGGAGGTGTCGGCTTCGCACAGCACCAGCAGCGCCGCTTCAGCCTCGATCCGCCTTATGGTGGGCATGATGGCGGGCTTGGGCGGAGCCTCGAAGTTGACTGGCAGCGGATGATCCAAGGCCTGGGTGCTGCTCGTGGTTGGCATACCTCATAGGCTCATGGTCGCGGGCCAATCCACACGAAGGACCAAAAAATCGCATCTCAGTTGAGTTATGGAAGGAATTAAAGCCATTGTTAACGGGTGCGGCGTGATGGTGGTGATCTGTTGTTCGAGTATTCAGTCAGAGCTGGAGCGTAGGTTGTGGGCGCGACGCGCCGGCGTCACGCAAGAAATCCCGAAAGTATTTGAGAATGCTTTTCAGTCGCCCCCTTCATCCGAGGACGGAAGATTGTGCCAAGATAGCGGCGCTTGAACGGTCCCAGGGGGTGATCGAATTCGATCTTTATGGAACGGTGGTTCGCGCCAACGAGAATTTCCTTTCCGTGCTCGGTTTCAGCGCAGGGGAGGTCGTTGGACAGCACCACCGAGGGTTTGTCGAGCCGGCCGTGCGGGATAGTCGCGCATACAGTGAGTTTTGGGAGAAGCTGCGGGCCGGCGAGTTCCAGGCCGGGCAATTCAAGCGCATCGGTAAGGATGGCCGCGAGGTCTGGATCGAGGCGTCCTACAACCCGATTTTCGACCGTCGGGGCAAGCCCTACAAGATCATCAAATTCTCGGCCGACATTACGCATCAGAAGCAACTCGATGCGGATTGCAAAGGGCAGATCGAGGCTATCCAGAAGGCGCAAGCAGTCATCGCCTTCAATCTAGATGGGACCATTATCGAGGCCAATCAAAACTTCCTGTCGGTTGTTGGTTACACGCTCCCCGAAATCGTCGGTCAGCATCACAGGATATTCGTCGATCCAGCTTTCGGCGACAGTCCTGGTTATGCGGCGTTCTGGGGCAAGCTGCGCCAGGGCGAGTACCAGAAGGGGCAGTTCAACCGCATCGGCAAGGACGGTCGCGTGGTTTGGATTGAAGCTTCCTATAATCCCATCTTTGATGCGAGCGGCCGGCCCTACAAGGTGGTGAAGTTCGCCATCGACATTACGGCGCAAGTCGTTTTGCTGGCTAACCTCAAGCGCCTGATCGAACAGAATTTTGCAGAGATAGACGGGGCCATTTCGATCTCCTCGCAGGAGTCGAGGTCCGCCACGGAGGCTGCGGGAATTACAGCCAACAACGTACAGACCATGGCTGCCGCCTCCGAAGAACTGGCCGCCTCCGTCGACGAAATCTCACACAGCATGAGCAAGGCACGGATCGCAACGGACGATGCACATGCGCAGGTGGAGGCAGCGGGTGCGGTCACCCAGAAGCTCACGGCAGCCGCCACGGCGATGAGCGGCATCGTGGCCCTGATCCATGCTATCGCCAGTCAGATCAATCTGCTGGCCCTTAACGCGAGCATTGAGGCGGCGAGGGCTGGCGAAGCTGGACGCGGTTTTGCGGTGGTCGCGCAGGAAGTCAAGAACCTCGCCGCTCAGGCGGCCCGTGCCACGAGCCAAATTTCCAGCGAGATCGACAGCGTACAAACAGCGTCGGAACAGGTCGCCGGGACGCTTGGAACGATCCAGGGATCGGTCGAGACCATGCGCGACTACGTGGTCAGCACAGCCGCTGCGGTTGAGGAGCAGAGCGTTGTAACGCGTGAGATGTCACGGAGCATGCAAGGGGCGGCCGAAGCCGTTCGAGACATTTCACGGAGCGTGCTGGCGATCTCGGAATCTATCAACGAGGTCTCATGGGCCGTCGACACGACAAAGGAGGCTGCTCGTGTTCTCGCCCGTTAAAAGTGTGCGCCGCATCGCCCCCGATCCCGTCGTATGGGTTGCTCGCGCAGCGGCCTGACCACCACGATCCATGTCCCGGTCGATGCCGTGGGCCGCCCCATCGCACTCAAACTGACCAAGGGTCAAACTCATGACGGCCGCTCCTCGGACGATATGCTCGGCGCGCTCGGTCCGGGTCAGACCCTCCTCGGCGACCGGGCCTACGACAGCGACGAACGGCGAGACCGTCTGGCGAAACAGGGCGCGTTGGCCAACGTCCGCCCCATGTGCAACCGCTACCTCGTCGAACGCTTCTTAAACACAATCAAGCACTTCAAGGCAGTTGCCGCATACCTTGGCATCGTTGTCTAGTGCGCTGACTCAGACAGATGGTGCAGGGAGGCGTTTGAGAGCGCTGAGGATGGCGTCGGCGGGTTTTGTCCATTGGAAGGGCCTTGCCCGCTGGTTGTGCGCGGCGATGTAGCGTTTGATGGCGGCTTGCAGATCGACGATGCCGGTGAAGGTGCCGCGCCGCAGCCGGCGGCGCGAAAGGGCGGAGAAGAAGCCCTCGACGGCATTGAGCCAGGAGGCTGAGGTCGGGGTAAAGTGAAAGGTCCAGCGCGGATGGCGCGCGAGCCAGGCGCGGACCTTCGGGTGCTTGTGGGCCGCATAGTTGTTGAGGATGGCATGAACCGTCTTGCCAGCCGGGACGGCGGCCTCGACGGTGTTCAGGAAGCGGATGAACTCACCGTTGCGATGGCGCTGCATGCAGCGGCCGAGCACGGTTCCTTCCAGGACGTCGAGCGCGGCAAGCAGTGTGGTGGTGCCGTGGCGGGTGTAACCGTGGGTCTGGGCGGTGGGGCGCCCTGAGCCGAGCGGCGGGGCGGGTCATGTGCGCTCCAGCGCCTGGATCTGGGACTTCTCGTCGATGGAGAGCACGACCGCGTGATGTGGCGGGTCCATGTAGAGGCCGACGATGTCCTCGACCTTTTCGGTTAAGGCGGCATCGTTCGAGCGCCTGAAGGTGCGCACGCGGTGTGGTTGTAGGCGGTGGGCCTCCCAGATGCGTTGCACGGACCGCAGCGAGATGCCGACCTATTCGGCTACGGCGCGACCTGCCCAATGCGTGACCTCGCCCGGTGGCTCGGAGCAGGTCAGGGCCAATACCACGGCGACGGTGCGCGCCGACAGCGGTTCCTTGCCGGGCGGGTCTTGTCATGCAGTAGGCCCTCGACGCCTTCCTCGGCAAAGTGCTGCTGCCAGCGCCAGACCGCCGGGCGGCTGGCGGCGGCCCGCCGCGCCGCTTCCACCACCGACAGGCGCTCGGCAGAGAACAGCACGATCCGGGCACGCTGGATGTGCTTGAACGGACGCCAGCGGTCGCCGATGATGCTCGTCCGCCGCGCCCGGGCGGCTTCGTCAAGGAGAACACAGACAGTCTGAGCCATCCCCTCAGACACGCATACCTCACCGCAAAGGTGAATCCTCCGTATGCGTCACCGCAATAGGATGGCAGAGAGATAGAGCGCCTCCCACACCGTATTGTGGCCGAAGTGCTCCATGCGCCCTGGCGGCAGTGGCCTGCCCTGATTCCCATCCGAGAAGCGAAGCACATTGGCCAGCAGCCCAATGAATCAGCCTCACAACCTGTCGTCGAGCGTATTACTTAAATGGGCTTCTAGTTCATCTCGCTGTATCGCCTGCGATCCGACAGCTTCGCGAGGGCCCGCCCAACCTCCAATAATAGCATATCGCTCATCCTATGGAGGAGGGGTTCAGGAAGCTCATGGATGGCTTTTCTGGCAGCAAGGCAATGCTCGGCAGCGCGTTCTAACGGGTGCTGGGCCTGACACGTCAGATGAGAACTCTCATCTTGGTTGCCAAGACGCGATTGAGTGATATCGATCAACACGCCGCTTCCACGCTGAGGTCGTCCTGCCTTGTCTAGAGCAATACGCCCCCGATCGAGGACCCAGCGGACGACACCGTCAGCCGAGCAAACCCGGTACTCAAACGTGCAGCACAGGCCTGTCTCCGTGCTTTGCTTGATCTCGCGGGTAAAGCGCTCACGATCGTCCGGATGAACGCCGGCGCGAAAGGCATTGAGCGAAGTGCCGGCCGCTGCTTCAGCGGGGTCAAGATTGAACACGAGCGCCACCAGGGCGTCAGCATAAACGCGATCATTCGGAACATCGTAGTCCCATCGCCCGATCACGTCGGACGCGTCGAGCGCCTGCTGCAGCAGGACCTGCGAAACCTGGGCCTCGCGAGATATGATTGTACCCACTCGTGCCCCACAGATCCGCTTCCATGCAACCTGAGAGTACGATAAGCCCAGAAAATTATAAAAGCGATACCGGTGAAAATTTACTACCGCACGGGTTAGGACAGGGGAAATTATTATTCAATTTTAGGTTGTTATTATGGAGGCGATAGGGGTCGTAAGCTGCGTATCGGTGAAGCCGATCCGTTGCTCACAGGAGGCTCGAGCGTCCCTGTTGCAAAGGTCAAAGTCTCGAGATCGTAGAGCGCTCGACTGAAATCCTGGACTGCAGAGACACTGTGTCTTTCCGTGCCAGGCCTGCGCGACACGCAGGATGTCAGCTGTGACGAGCGGAGAGTTGATTTGGCAATGCGCCAAAATTGCCTTGATTTTATTGAGGCTTTCGTGCGCGTCTTTGACCCAAACAAGCGCGAGCACCTTATCAAGTCCATTCACCAGGCCGGCAAGCATGACTATTTATAAGGCTCTGTCGTTCATCCGCTTCCGCTGAATATACCGATAAAGTGTTGATCAACGGTAGCCATATGACTTCCGTAAGGAGGTCACAGCAAGTTTCACCACGCCAGATATCGAATGAATGCTATAAATCCTTTTCATATCTCCGGGCGCCCCGTGGAACGCGAGCGGCTCATAGGTATGTTCCGAAATTATATGTTGTAATTTATGCTTGTGTCAGCCCGATACGTTTCTGGAAATTCGATACGAAGACATCTAACGATACTTCTTCTAACAAATCTGTTGCTTCATCGGCTGGTAGTGGTCGACTGACCAGATAACCTTGTATGTCAGTACAGCCGTCTAAACCGACCTGCTCAAGCTGATGACGGGTCTCGACGCCTTCCGCGGTCACCGTTGCTCCAAATTGCGACGCGATCCCCACGACGGCCCGGACAATCGCCGCGGCAGCCGGGTCGTCGATCTCGTTGACGAAGGATCGGTCGATCTTGATACTGTCGAACGGGAAGCGGCGCAGATAGCTGAGCGACGAGTAGCCGGTACCAAAGTCGTCGAGCGCAATGCGAACGCCGAGGCGTTTCAAACGACGCAGGCAGGCGATCACCGCCTCTGCGTCTTGGACGAGGACGCTCTCGGTGATTTCCAGGACGAGACGATAAGGCGGGAGACCTGAGGTCGTCAGAGCGGATATGACATTGTCTTCAAGCCCTGGCTGCTGAAACTGAACGGCGGAAACGTTGACGGCAATCCGTAGATGACCGGGCCAGGACGCGGCTTCTCGGCATGCCTCATGGAGCGCCCAGGAACCGAGCGACACGATGAGACCGGTCTCCTCGGCTAACGGAATGAACGCGCCGGGTGCAATCATTCCACGTGTTGGGTGAGGCCAACGCATCAGCGCCTCGAAACCGACGATCCTGTGGTCAGACAGACGCAGCACGGGCTGATAATGCATGGCAAAACTGCCGCATAGGATGGCCTCACGCATCTCCAACTCAAGCTGCATACGGGTCTCGATTGCCGCATCCATACCGGCTTCGTAGAAACGATAGCTGGTGCGCGCTGCCGCCTTGGCGCGATGAAGCGCGAGATCCGCGTTCTTGAACAGGATCTCTGGCATGTCGCCATCTGCAGGGGCCAGCGCGATCCCGATGCTGATGCCGACAGTCACAAGGACCCCGCCAAGGTCGAGCGGTTGGCCTACCGCATCGATCAAACTCTGTGCGAGAGAGCTGACGTGGTGCACGTGGTCTACATGCGAGATAATAAGAGCGAACTCGTCGCCGCCAAGCCGTGCCACGACATCGCCGTCGCAAATGTTTGCGCTCAAGCGCGTGGCGATCTCGCAAAGCAGTTGGTCCCCCGCAGGGTGGCCGAGCGTATCGTTGATGGACTTGAACCGATCGAGGCCAAGGCACAGCAGTGCGGCCTGGCCTCTGCTGCGGCGAACGTCGACCAGCCTTTGCTCCAAGTGCTCGTAAAAAACAGTTCGGTTGGGCAGGCCCGTGAGCGCATCGTGGCGAGCCATGTAGGAGATGTGGTGCTCAGACGCTTTACGCTCAGAGATGTCGATATTCGTGCCTACCATGCGCAGCGGGACGCCTTGCTCGTCCCGCGAGACCACTCTGCCCCGTGACAGAACCCATGTGTAGTCACCTGACTTGGTTCGTATACGACGCTCGGAGGCGTACGCGGCGCTCCGCCCCTCGAAATGCTCTGCGATAAGTGCCAGTGTCTGCTTCAGGTCGTCTGGGTGGGTGAGCCCGAGGGATGTGTCGATGTGCGCTTCGAGCTCTCCTGGCTCATAGCCAAACATGGTGTACCAGCGGTCAGAGTACCAAACCTGCCCCGTGGTGACGTTCCAGTCCCATAAGCCATCGCTGCCACTGTCGAGGGCGAGGGCAAGACGCTCCTTGCTCATGCGTAGGCGCTTCTCGCTTTGAATGAGAGCGTCCTGGGTCGTGCGTCGTTCAGTGACATCGAGATCGAGACCGACGATGCGCAGCGCCTTGCCCGTTACCTCATGGCGAATGATGCGACCAAAGCTCATGAGCCAGCGGTACCCGGCGCTGCCATCGGGGCGCCTAACCCGATATTCGACCTTGTAGGTCGTCCCGTCACGAAGTGCCGCTGTGTGCGCTGCCTGGACGAGGGGAAGATCCTCCGGGTGTACCCGTGCGGCCCATTCCGCGATGCTGATGTCGATCCAGTGTGTTGAGCTCGACTTGCCATGGAACCCAAGCATGAGGGCACTCTCAGGAGAGTTCTGCACTACATCTTCATCGAAGCTCCACTGCCAAATTCCTGCTCCGGCGGCTTCCTGGGCAAGCCGGAGAAGATCGGCTGTCTGCTCGAGTTTCTCATGGGCAGTCCGATAGCGCTCTTCACTCGCTCTTATCAGCATCTCCGATCGTATACGCTCGTCCAACGTGGCCTCGGCGGCGATTCGCGCGTGATGAAGTTCGATGTGAGCGACGACAATCTGAGCGAGGCTTTCAAGTTGGGTTCCCTGCAACTTGGAAAACCTTCGCGGCTTGGTGTCGACGAGGCACAATGTGCCAAGTCGAATGCCTGATCGAAGAACAAGGGGAGCGCCGGCGTAGAAGCGGATGGCATTCTTACCCATGACCAAGGGGCTGTGGGCAAAACGTGGGTCCATTGTTGCATTTTCTACAACGAGAACGTCGTCTGATAGAATGGCATAGGTACAGAACGAAATTTCACGTGACGTTCCATCGCCAGCGATCCCACACTTGGCCTTGAACCATTGTCGCTCGCTGTCGATGAGCGTGATGAGTGCGACAGGCACGTTAAACAACGCAGCGGCCGTGCTACACACGGCATCGAAGTGGGCCTCAGGCGCCGAATCGAGGATGCGCAGATCGCGCAGTGCCGCGAGGCGCTCGCCCTCATTTGGCGGAAGCGGCGGCATGGTTGTTCCATCACTGATGGTCGCTCTTACGACCGGGTTGACTCACGCTACTCGTCAAAGGTCGAAATAATTTTGTAGGCGCAATCGGTTGCTCAGCTTACAGATACTGCAGAAGCATTTGCCCGCCGTCACAATCAAATCTAATCTTTTACTTCCAGAAAGAAGGGGCCGCCTAACGGCGCCCCCTTCATGACGTTGAATAGCGTCAGACGATGAACGACCCGCTGTCGAGGACATGGTGGCCCTGGAGGAGGACGGCGAAATCGGCCGCTCCGTCGCCGTTGGTATCACCCTGCAGGAGGGTGTTGCCGCCGCCGAACTTCATCCGCAACTCGCCGGCCTCGCCCGAGAACGCCTGGGTTCCGACGAACTGGAAGCCCTGGTCACCGGCGAGCCCGAAATTCGCATCGATCGCGCTGAGGTCGATGCGGTCGCCCGCGGCGAAATCGAAGTCCTTGACGATGTCGCGTCCGCCGATGCCGACGTCGCTGTCGGTGACGTCCTTGAACACGAAGGTGTCGGCACCGCCGCGGCCGTAGAGGAGGTCACGGCCGTCGCCGCCGTAGATCCGGGTGTCGCCGGCGTTGCCGAAGATCTCGTTGTTGCCGGCATTGCCGTTGGCAACGAGCTCCGCGGTTCCACTGAGAACCATCTTCTCCGTATTGGTTTCCATCGTGTGACTGACGGTCGAGCGGATCGTATCGAAGCCCTCGCCCGGCTGTTCGATGGCGCGATCCCCGGCATTGTCGATGAGGTAGGTGTCGTTACCGGTGCCCCCGCGCATGGTGTCGGCTCCGCTGCCGCCGAGCAGGGTGTCGTTGCCGCCGTTGCCCGTCATGACATCGTCGCCGGCACCGCCGCTCAGACGGTTGTGGCCGTCGTTGCCTGTGATGTTGTTGTCGAGGTCGTTGCCGAAACCGCTGAAGTTGCGAGTTCCCGTCAGGACGAGATTCTCGACATTGGCGGAAAGGCCGTAGGTGACCGAGGCATAGACCGTGTCGTTGCCCTCGCCGGGGAGTTCAACGATCTTATCGCCGGCCCTGTCGACGAAGTAAGTGTCGTCGCCGAGACCGCCATGCAGGGTGTCGTTGCCGGTTCCGCCATCGAGAGTGTCGTTTCCGCCCTTGCCGAACAGGATGTCGCTCCCGCCACCGCCATTGAGCACGTTGTCCCCGCCGGTGCCGAAGAGGGCGTTGTTCAGGGCGTTGCCCGTCCCATCGAGATCTCCGGTCCCGGTCAACACGAGGCGCTCGACATTGGCCCCAAGGGTGTAGTCGATCGACGAGCGCACGGTATCGGTGCCCTCGCCGGCCAGTTCGATGACTTGGTCGCCTGCATCGTCGACTACGTAGGTGTCGTCGCCGGTGCCCCCGCGCATCGTGTCCGCGCCGGTGCCACCGAGAAGGGTGTCATCTCCCCCGCGTCCCGAGAGCATATCGTCGCCGGCGCCTCCGTCGAGGCGGTTGGCACTGTCATTGCCGGTCAGGCTGTTGGCGCCGTCGGTTCCCGTGGCGTCGATGGCACCGGTTCCGATGAGGATGACGTTCTCCACATTGGCCCCGAGGCTATAGGTCACCGACGAGCGGACGGTGTCGTTGCCTTCGCCGGCGTTCTCGATGACCTGATCGCCCGTGGAATCCACCACGTAGACGTCATCGCCGGCCCCGCCGCGCATGATGTCGTCGCCCGCGCCGCCGATGAGGACGTCGTCGCCGCCGCGCGCGGTGAGGCGGTCGTTGCCGGCCCCGCCGTCGAGGGTGTTGTCCCCGTCGTTGCCGGTGATGCCGTTGTCGAGGGCGTTGCCGGTTCCGTCGATGCCGCCGCTGCCGGTGAGGACGAGGTTCTCGACGTTGTCGGGGAGGGTGTAGGTCACCGACGAGCGGACGGTGTCGTCGCCCTGGCCGGGGGCCTCCACGACAGTGTCGCCGGGTGAATCGACGATGTAGGTATCGTCGCCGCGGCCGCCGATCATGGTGTCGTTGCCGGCACCGCCGTCGAGGGTATCGCCGCCGATGCCGCCGCGCAGGGTGTCGTCGCCATCGCCGCCGGTCTGGGTGCCGCCGGCATCGATGACGATGTCGATGAGGTCGGGGGTGGCGTCGAGATTGAGGCCGACCAGGGAGACCGTTGCATCGAGGGTTCCGAGGAGGATGTCGACAGTGCCGCCGACGAGATCCGTCACGAGGGTTCCGACGCTCCCGAGAATGCCGGGGCTGGTTTCCGTTCCGAGATTGACCGGCTGGAACGGCAGGTCGAGCGTCGCCAGGACGGTGTTGCCGAGCTTGACCTCGACCCCGTCATACCCGCCCGTCGCCGAGACCGTTCCGGTCAACAGGCCGGTCGAGGCCTCGATCTCCCAATTGCCATTGTAATTGTAGGTGAGGCCGTCCGCCTCGATCGTGAGAACGTTGAACGTATCGGTTCGGGTGCCGTCGAGAAGGAGGTTCCCGACGCTGCTGACGAGCCCTGTGAACGACAAGTCGGCGTTGGCTAGGTTTGGAACGAAGAAGTCACGAACGTCGAAGCCGGCATTGGTAAGGATTGAGACAGTGGCCATTGTTTTCTCCAGACGGCAGCGCTGGTTGATCACAGCGCGATCAACGGATGGCGCATAAAAGTTCCGAATGGATGAATTTTTCGCATCAGAGTTGTCTAACTCTCCCTTAAGGGGAGTTCATCGATTTATCCTTCAGGCGATGCTTTTCCCAGCATGGTCGGGCAGAGCAGGTTCGCTTGCGCTTGCGCAAATTGGGTTTTTGGTCCAGCAATGCGGCCAAACGTAATTTCAGCGAAAACGTCATATATTATCATAGTTATTTTCCCTCTATATGCTCAAATGACTTGAAAATTCTGAAATTTATCTTGGCCTCGCCGACAGAATAATGAAATTGGTACGCCATAAGACATATGCATGGTAGGCCAACGGGGCGATCTCCAGCACGTGGCGTATTTGCACAATACTGTAGTATTAAATATTGTCATTAATAAAGAGAAAAATGTCTTGGCCAAAACTCGAGTTGCATACGGTAAAATTGCCATACATCGGCACCTTTGGGACAAAATGAGTAACTTTGCGAAAGCATGACGACTGCTTCATCGTTCCCTAAGGGAGCGAAGACGTAGCAGATGTCCGGCCCCAGACAGAAGGCCGGCAGACGCGTTGAGCAAGGATATTCGCCGGACCACATGGCAGCGATTCTCGTCGGAGGAGAAGATTCGCGCGTTGCTTGAAGACGTGCGTGGGCCGCTGGCTGCATCGCCAAGCCTTGTCGGCGCAAGGGGATCGCCGCCTCGATATACAATGGCTGATTCAAGGAGTTCCTGAAGGCTGGCAAGACGCGCTCTTTCCGAGACACGGCTCGTGCAGCGACCACCGATGAGGTGTGGGAACTGCGCAGGGAGACGGGCGGGTTCTCCGACGGACGTTTCTTCCGGATCTTGACCTTGGTCGATTGCCACGGGCGCGAGATGCTCTCACTCACACCGAGAGCCAACTTCGGCGCCTACCAAGTGACTGAGGGGCTCGACGCCTTGGTCAGCCCTGCGGGGGCTGCCCAAGAACCTGCGGGTGGATCATGGAACGGAACCAAAGGACTGCGGCAGCGAGTTTGCCGGGCGCATGCTCAACCTTTGGGCCGACCTGAATGGGGTTGCGATCGAATGGGTCGCTCTGCGCCCGCCTCCGGCTCTCCCGGCCGGGGAAGCCGACCGACCACGGCAACAATGGAGTGGTTCAACGGCCGCCTCCGGGCGGAGTGCCTGAACGCCCCATGGTTCCTGTCACTGGCGGATGCGCGTGA
Organism: Methylobacterium sp. WL19; assembly: GCF_008040005.1. Classification (NCBI taxonomy): domain Bacteria; kingdom Pseudomonadati; phylum Pseudomonadota; class Alphaproteobacteria; order Hyphomicrobiales; family Methylobacteriaceae; genus Methylobacterium; species Methylobacterium sp. WL19. Next base: position 37,033 of record NZ_VRVC01000011.1, on the reverse strand, counting down.
TCGCATCGAGGAAGGTATGTGCCACTACAACGAAGATCGACCTCTTATGAATCCGGGCGGCTTTACGCCGAAAGCCTTCGCCAACTAAGCTGTCGCAGCCGAAGAGTTTGCATTGGTCCTGGATCACAAACAAGGCAAAATCCAAAAACTAACACTCACTATATTTGATACAGGCTACCTCACGTGGGTAGGCCAAAAAGCTGCCGCTTATTGTGAACCAATTTGCTGTGTCAAGGACATAAGTGATTCCTGTCGCTGCTTCTGGTCCCGACAGGGCATCTTATCACCCTTGCAACGGTGGGGCCTTTTGGAATGAGGCGGAATGCAGTACACCACGTTTTCTGCCCGAATTTGGCGTCAATGCGACTTAAAGTTATACTACGCAGGGATCTATGTCGGACGATAACAAAGATAGAAGCCCAGGTGCAATTGGCGTTCGCATCAAGTCCTTGCGGCGTTCGGCCGGTCTAAGCCAAGCCAGTCTAGGAAACGCTTTGGGCGTAACCTTTCAACAGGTGCAAAAATATGAGAGCGGTCAAAGTAAGATTGCCGCAGATAAGCTTCAGCGGATAGCTCAGACTTTGGGAGTCGACATCAGCTACTTTTATGATATGCAATCTGAAAGCGGTTCTACTGCTGTAGTTCAGAAAATTAATGATGTTACGGTGCCATTGGAAGATTTCTATTTTAAGGACGCATTTGATAAAATCAAGGATCCCCGTGCCAGATACTTGTTGGCGGAGCTCGCTCGTGTATTTTGCGAGATTGAATCAAAAAAGTAATAGCGCCGGAAGTGATAGATAAATACATTAATTATCGGGCGTCTGGCTCAAATCTAGTGTTTTTTGCTGTCGAAATGGCCTGATTGTTAGAATTCTTGACTGACTGTGACCTTGTGGCCTTGACCCACCAAACTGGTCCGCGCTGAGCGCAAGTTTTTCGGGCATCTTGAACCCTGAAGGAGGGTGGATGCCATGCGCCGCAAACGCTTCACGAATGAACAGATCGCCTTTGCCCTGCGGCAGGCTGAGAATGGCGCCACGGTGGACGAGGTCTGTGCGGCGAGATGGGCGTGTCCGAGCCGACGTTTCACCGCTGGAAGAAGCATTCGTCGGCATGTGCGTGCCGGAGATTCGCCGGCTCAAGCAATTGGATGACGAGATCAGTAAGCTGAAGCGGCTGGTCGCCGATCTGACGCTGGACGGCTCCATGTTGCAGGATGTGCTCAAGCGACCCGAAGGGCAGCGTCAGCAAAAGTGGTGAGGCCCCCCCCGCTCGCCGTGAGGTCGCCGGCCACCTGCCGGTGGCTAGATTCATCAGCGAGCGTCGGGCCTGCCAGGCTACCGGCTTCGGCCGTTCGTCGCAGCGCTACAGGAAACGCTCGGACCCGCAGGTCGCGCTGCGGATGCAGTTGAAGGAGTTGGCTGCCGCGCGAGTCCGTTACGGCTACCGGCGGCTGCATATCCTACTACGACGGGAGGGCTGGGAGGTGAATCACAAGCGCACGTATCGGATCTACCGGGATGAGGGGCTATCGATCCGGTCCAAGCTGCCCAAGCGTAAGCGGGCTTGGTGCTATCGCCAGGGGCGACCGGCGATTGGCGGACCCAACGAGGTCTGGGCGATGGACTTCATGTCCGACCGCATCTTCGACGGACGTCTGTTCCGGATCCTGACGGTCGTCGATTGCCACACGCGAGAGGCGCTCTCGCTCACACCGAGAGCTAACTTCCGCGCCTTCCAGGTGACCGAGGCTCTGGACGCCTCGCTCCGGCTGCGAGGTCGACTGAAAAGCCTGCGGTTCGACATGGGCCGGAGTTCACCGGGCGCATGCTCGGCCAGTGGGCTTACCTGAACGGGGTCGAGATCGACTTGGTCGCTCTGCGCCCGCCTCCGGCTCTCCCGACCGGGCAAGCCGACCGAAAACGCCACTATCGAGTCGTTCAACGGCCGCCTACGAGCGGAATGCCTGAACGCCTCGTGGTTCCAGTCGCTGGCCAATGCCCGCGAGCGCATCGAGGAATGGAGGTGCCAATAAAACGAAGATCGACCCGACACGGCCCTGGTCTGCCGCTTGTCAAGCATGCCTCCCTGTCACATCACGGGTTTGACGAGTGCACCGAAACGCTGCTACGAAGTAGGCATTGAGCGCCTGAAGAAGCCGTTTATTTTCAGGGCATTAGGAATGGTGGCGGCGAATCCCTCCGTCTCCGCCATTTACCCTTAAACCACTGAAATAGCTGGTTTTTTCCTCGATCATCGCGGACCAATTTGGGACGCTGTGTCACCTTGGCTGTTCAGATGCGAGGCCATGGGTGCAGAGGGTGCAATATCTCCAATGTCGTCGCGGACGCTGGTTCATCCGAGTGCGAGTTCCGTCTCACCTCGTGTCCGCTGTAGCTGGACCTCCTGGCCGACTTGGATGACCGCATCGCCGAACTCGAACGGGAGATTGCCCGCCGGGACTGGGGGGACGAGACGAGTCGTCGGCTGATGACCATCCCCGGCATCGGCCCCATTACCGCAACGGCACTGACTGCCCTGGCTCCTGCGGCCGAGCCCTTCACCAAGGGACGGGACTTCGCTGCCTGGCTGCAGGGGGCGTCCACAGATGGATCACGTCCGCGAACGGGCCTGAGCGAGCCGGACCATTGATTTTAGTTCGCCGCTGCCACGGTCGATCGTTTATCATCGACGTCTCGTGGCGATAGTGCGGAGGCTTCAGAGATGCTGAGCCCGACGGGACACCCCGCTGCCCACGATGACGGCTGCCATCACGGGCGCTCCACCGGCGGCTGCGTCGATTGCAAAGTGCGTCTGATCAGCGTCTGTGCGGCGCTGACGATCGACGAACTCGATGGTCTCGAAGCCATCAGCCAGGTGGTCGAGCTGGCGCCGCGGCAGGCCCTGTTTGCCCAGGGCGAGGAGGCGGGAGCCGTCTACAACATCACCGAAGGCACGCTGCGCCTCTTCCGGCTCCTGCCCGACGGGCGTCGCCACGTCATGGGCTTCGCGCTCATCGGCGATTTCCTCGGCTTGGCCCTGGCGGAGCGGTTCACGGTGACGGCCGAAGCGCTTTCGCCGGTCAGGGTCTGTCGATTCGAGCGCGCGGCGTTCAAGGCCCTGGTGGCGGAACGGCCCAGTCTCCTCGAGCGCCTGCATGAGCGCGCCGGCTGCGAACTCAGACTTGCGCAGGACCAGATGACCCTCCTCAGCCGGCGTACGGCCGAGGAGAAGGTGGCCATCTTTCTCGTCGGTCTACGCGAGCGCTATGCCCGGCTCGGACAAGCTTCGGTGACCCTCGAACTTCCGATGGGGCGGCAGGACATCGCCGATCATCTCGGCCTGACGATCGAGACGGTCAGCCGGATCATCACGCGCCTCGACCGCGAGAGGATGATCCTCGTGGTGCCGGGTGGCGTACGCCTCATCGATCCAGCCCGGCTGGAGCGCCTCGCCGCCAGCTGACGATCCGCGTCGCGCGGCCTACCGCTCCAACGTCTTGAGGTAGGCGATCAGGTTGTCCGCTTCGTCGGGATCGAGACGAAACTCCGGCATGGTCGGATGCCCGGTCGTGATGCCTTCGGCCAGCGCCTCCCCGAGATCCCCGACGGGATAGCGCCGGTGAAGCATGCGAAACGGCGGGGCCTCCGCCAGGGTGCTGGGACCGATGCGACCGATCGCGTGGCAACGGACGCAATTGGTCCGCGCGATGACCTCGCCGCGCTTCTCGTGTGTGTCCAGAACGCGTGGATCCCTGGCATGGGCGTTCTGGCCGGTGGCCATGAGCGCCAGCGCGAGAGCGGTGAACCGGCACATCAGTGGCTCATCAGGCAGCAGACCGGCGTCGTCCGCAGGATCTCGCGGGTTGCCCCGCCGAACAGCCATTCCCGCAGCCGGGAATGGCCATAGGCGCCCATGACGACGAGATCGGCATCGTGCCGTGCGGCAAACCGCAGGATCTCGTCGGCGGCAGCCAGATCCGGCCTTGCCAGCAAATGGGTCGTGACGTGGGCGCCATGCCGGGCGAGGTGAGTGGCGACGTCCTCCGCCCCCTCGAAACGGGCATCGTCGCCGGCCGTGACCACGTACACCTGATCGGCCCGTTTGATGAAGGGAAGCGCTCCCGATATGGCGCGGCGCGCCTCGGGCGTATCCTTCCAGGCGATGACGATACGCGCGGCCTGGATCTGCTCGATCCGGGGCGGGACGACGAGGACGGGTCGCCCAGCCTCCATCAGCACCGGACCGGGCAGGACGCCCATGTCTCCCGGATCCCCATCGTCGATACCGCGGCGCCCCACGATCACGAGATCGGCACCACGCGCTTGCTCGACGAGAAACGGGACTGAAGCGACCATATCCGAGCGCCAGTCGACACGTGCTTCTCCGACGCTCCTCTCGAAGACCGCCCTGACGCACGACAACTGCTCCTCCAGCTTGGCTTTTTCTTCAGCGAAGAGGGACTCGGCTTCATGGATGTCGTTGACCGCGACCGGTGACGGAATCCTCCGGGCCGCGACCCCGGTCAGCGTGGCCTCGAACCGCAGGGCCACTCCGCCGGCGAGCCGAGCCCTGTCGGGCGTATCGGGACCCGTGTCGAGGGAGACCAGGATACTGGCGTAAGACATGTCCACCTCCTTTGGCCGGTCTGCCGGCTCGATGGAATCGTCGTGATTGCAGAGGGCCGCGGACATGATTCGATTGCCTATCGGATCGGCCGCGGCCGTCGGGCGCGATGCGCCGCGGCTTCAGAGCACCACCCAGAGTAGCCCGGTGAGGAGGATCGAGGCGGTGACGGCAAGGGCGAGGGCCTGAAGGCTGCCGATATCCGCGCCGTGGAAGCCGTCCTCGATCCGTCCGGGGACGTCCCCAGCCAGGGCCGGAGGCACCGGTTGCGGATTTGCCGGATCGCCGGGCTCAACGGAGGAAAGCTTTCGCGCCTGAGATCCCCTGGGCATCCCGACTCGGCCGGAGGATGCGAGGTCGGCCGTCCCGATCGCTGAGGTCATGATCGTCTCCCGTTGTTGCGACGAGAAGAGGATGCTCCGGTCCTGCGGAGGGCGCTTTGAGATGGATCAAGGCCAGGGATTTTCAGACGGTCTTGAGAAGCCACCGGAGCGGGAGCGCGATCGCCGTCAGGCCGGCGATACCGCTGGCCCAGAGGGCCACGAACCAGGCGAGACGGCGAATGGGAGGGGCGACGGCCATGGTGCCTCTCCTCAATGGTAGCCGGGCGCGCCGGCGGTGACCTTGCCGCGAAACAGCCAGTAGACGTAGCCGGTATAGGCCAGCACCATCGGCAGCAGCACCACCGTGCCCACGAGCAGGAAGAGCTGGCTGCTCGGATGGGTGGCGGCATCCCAGATCGTCACCGTCGGCGGCACAATCATCGGGAACAGGCTGATGCCGAGCCCGATATAGGACAGCAGGAAGAGGCCGAGGCCGCAGAGGAAGGGAGCGACCTCCTCTCTCCGGTCGAGGGCCGCCAGGAAGCGCCACCCCAGGGCCGCGACGAGGAGCGGCACGGGCGCGGCCAGGGCCATGGCCGGCCAGGTCAGCCAACGCCCACGGAAGGCAGGGCTGAGGAACGGCATGGCGATCGACACGGCCGCGATGGCGAACAGCGTCGCGAACCCGAGCGCCCGCGCGAGCCGGAAGGCTCGCAACTGCAGCACCCCTTCCGTCTTCCAGATCAGCCAGCAGGCCCCGAGCAGGGCGTAGCCCGCCACCAAGGCGAGGCCGGTCAGCAGGGAGAACGGCGTCAGCCAGTCCCACCAGCCGCCGGCATACGCGCGGCCCTCGACACGGATTCCCTGGACGAGGGCCCCGAGGCAGATCCCCTGGCAGAACGCCGCACCGTAGCTGCCGAGGGCGAAGGCGGCGTCCCATGCCGTCTGAGCCGGAGCGGAGGCCGCCCGGAACCGCATCTCGAAGGCGACACCGCGGAAGACGAGGGCGAGGAGCATCAGGGTGATCGGCATGTAGAGCGCCGGCAGGAGGGTGGCGTAGGCGAGGGGAAACACCGCGAACAGACCGCCGCCGCCCAGGATCAGCCAGGTCTCGTTGCCGTCCCAGACCGGCGCCACCGTATTGACCATGACGTCCCGGTCGGCCTTCTCGGGAAAGGTCGGGAACAGGATGCCGATGCCGAGATCGAACCCGTCCATGACCACGTAGAGGAAGACCGCCGTGGCGATGAGGATCGCCCAGATGAGGGTGAGGTCGAGGGACATGGGCACTACTCCGCGGGCTGGATGGCGGGACGGCCGCCGCCGGGACGCGGAGCGTCGAGCGAGGGCGCCGGCGTGATGCCGGCGGTGCGGATCGGCTGGCCTGTGGGCGGCCCCGACTCGTGGGCGTGGGGCGTCTGGTTGAAGAGGTGCAGGAGATACCAGATGCCCGCCCCGAACACGGCGAGGTAGACCACAGCGAACGCCGCGAGGGAGGCGGCGACGGCGGGTGCGGCGACGGGCGAGACGCTGTCGGCGGTGCGTAGCAGGCCGTAGACGGTGAAGGGCTGGCGGCCGGTCTCGGTCACCGTCCAGCCGGCGGTGATGGCGATGAGCCCGGACGGCCCCATGGCGACCGCGAAGCGCTGGAACCAAGCGGCGTCGTAGAGCCGGCCCTTCCGGCGCAGCCAAAGCGAGGCGAGGCCGAGGGCGATCATCAACATGCCGAGACCGACCATGATCCGGAACGACCAGAACACCAGCGGCAGGTTGGTCGGCCACGTCTCGCGCGGCAGGCTCTTGAGCCCCCGCACTTCGCCGTCGAGCTCGTGCGTCAGGTAGAGGCTGGCGAGGCCCGGGATGCCGACGGCGCCCCGCGTCTCCCCGGCCGCCGCATCCGGCCAGCCGAACAGGTATGCGGGTGCCCGGCGCTGCGTCTCGAAATGGCCCTCCATGGCGGCGACCTTGGCGGGTTGGTGCTCGTAGCTGTTGGCGCCGTGCATGTCCCCGATGACGAGTTGCGCGGGCGCGACGATGGCGGCCATCCACATGGCCATGGAGAACATCACCCGGGCGCGCGGGTTGGCCCGATCACGCAGGAGGTGCCACGCCCCGACCGCGCCGACGATCATCGCGGTGGTCAGGTAGGCCCCCGTCACCGTATGGGCGAAGCGGTAGGGAAAGGACGGGTTGAACACGATCGCCCACCAGTCGGCGGGAGCGAAGCGACCGTCCGGCCCCAGCACGTGGCCGGTCGGCGTCTGCATCCAGGAATTGGCGGACAGGATCCAGAAGGCCGAGGTCAGGGTGCCGAAGGCGACGAGGCAGGTCGCCAGGAAGTGGAGGCGCGGACCGACGCGCTCCAGACCGAACAGCATGACGCCGAGGAATCCGGCCTCGAGGAAGAAGGCGGTGAGCACCTCGTAGCCGAGGAGCGGCCCGAGGATCGGCGCCGTCCGGTCGGCGAAGACCGACCAGTTGGTGCCGAACTGGTAGCTCATCACCAGACCCGAGACGACGCCCATGGCGAAGGCCACGGCGAAGACCTTGAGCCAGTAGCGGTAGGCATCGAGATAGACCGCCTTGCCGCTACGGAGCCACAGGCCTTCCAGCACGGCGAGGAAGCTCGCCAAGCCGATGGTGAAGGCGGGGAACAGGAAGTGCCAGACGATCGTCAGGGCGAATTGCGTTCGCGCGAGATCGACCGCGCTCGGCAGGGTGAAGGCTGTCATCGGGGTCTCCGGGCGTCCGGGTGAAATTCTCGGACCGGTTCCCCAGACCTTGATCCAATCGTGAGGCGCCGGCTTTGCGCTGGATCAAGGACAGCTCGTGTCTGGGGCGCCAGATCGATCCGTGAAAGACAATCGAGCGGGATGGAAATGAATCGGCTGTTCAGTGCGCCTGCGTCCACCCGCCGAAGCCATGATCGGATGCCGTCAGCCCGCGAGTTCCGCGAGCGGTCGGAAGGCATGGACAAGGTCCATATCCAACTTGCCGGTCATGCTTTCGAGGATGGCATACGCTTTCACGCCCGACATGGGTTCCTTGTAGGAGCGACGCTCGATCAATGCGCCGAAGATATCGCAGATGGTGACCAGACGAACGAGGTCCGGAATGTCCGTGTCGGTCAGACCATCCGGGTAGCCGGAGCCATCGAGGTACTCGTGGTGCGAGCGCACGACGGTGAGAATATCCTCGGAGAAGCCCTGGCCCCCGAGCATCGCATGGCCGAGTGCGGGATGCTCATGCATGATAGCGGTCTCTATGGTGTTGAGCCTTCCCGGCTTGTTCAAGATGGCAATCGGGATCCGCGATTTTCCAAGGTCGTGAAGAAGCGCGGCGTGGGTAAGACGCTGACAGTCGGCTCGGCTCATACCAAGTTGCCGTCCGAAGGCAGCCGCCAGACCCGCGACGAGAAGGCAATGCTGGTGAGTGGCGTTGTCGAACTGCCACACGACCTCCAGCCACCCCCGGATGTTGCTGCTGCACAATGCGGTCTCGACGATCTCACCCGCAGTTGTGAGAGCTTGTAGCGTCACGCCCCCGCCGGAACCGGCGACATGAAAAAGCCGAATGAGGGCGGCGTTTGCCAGCGCGACTTTCCTGTCGATTGATAGGCTTTCGGGTTGGTGGGCAATCGCGACACCTACCGTCGACAACGCCGCCGGAAGCAGTCGGGCAGCGCGGCTCGCCGGCAGGGTTTGGAAAGCACCGAGAGCATGAGCTTGAGCCCTGCTCCGAGCAGCGCTTTCATGGAGCAAGCAGAATAACGGTGGCCGATTGTCTTGAAAACGATCGAGATGCTGACGGAGAGCGCCAATGGTGGAGGAACTTATGAATGAGACATCGCTGACGATTGCCTTAAATGCATGAGATTCACGTCGGCTGAAGATCTGATCCGGGTCGATGATATCGACGACATTGCAGATATCGAGCGCTGCCATGTCTCTGACGATCTGCGACCCTCGCAAAACGTTGTCCGTCAGGAAAAGTGTCGAGCACGATAAATCTAATGCTTGATCCATTGTAAAACCCGTGCGGCATAGATTTGATGATGCTTTAGGATATCCATGCGCCCGGAAACTTGACCGGCATTGAATGTAATATACTGCATCTCCTGCCCGATGGTTAAATTGTCAAAATGAAATCCAGCTCGAAATCTGAAATTTGAGTTGTTACGTGGCACGAAAATGCTTCTTCGCGAAAATCCGTGTATTTCTGATGAGAAACCGCTCACGCGGCGTAGCCCTCTGTGGCGAAGGATTCACGCTATGCCTGCACGGTCCCTCATGCGCCCTTCCTGGGCAGCCACGACAGACAAGGCGAAGGGCGGATTTTCTTCACGACATTTTCTGAGGCTCGTAGAGAGTTCCATCGATATCGGCTTCTGGTCGGGCGACCTGGACGGTGAGTTGATTGAGGGATCGATCGGCCTCTATCGAGTTTTCGGGCTTGATCCGTCCATTGCGCTGACCTTCGGCTTTGCCAAGGAGATGATGCATCCCGAAGACCGTGCTCGGCACGCCGATCTCTTGCCACTGTTGCGTACCGGTCAGCCGATGCAGCGGGAGTTCCGCATCATTCGACCGGATCAGACTCAGCGTTGGGTCTTGCACCGTGTCGAGGTGCTCATCGGCCCCGACGGCCGCCCAAAGCTTGCCATCGGAATGGTCAAGGACGTCACGCCTCGGTACGAGGTCGAGATGTCGGTCGAACAGGGCAACGACCGCTTCAAGGCCTTGATTGAGGCAACAGCCGCTGTGGTCTGGACCGTCAGCCCCGATGGCCGCGTACAGGACATGCCACAATGGCGGATGTTGACCGGCCAAAGCCAAGCCGAAGTCCAGGGGGACGGCTGGCTCGAAGCCATCCATCCCGATGATCGCGATCTGACCGCTTCGGCTTGGCAGTTCTCAGTGAGTCACCGTGAGCCCTACAATACCGATTACCGTCTTCAACTCGCTGATGGCTCCTACCGTTGGTACAATGCCCGCGGCGTTCCGATCTTGAACCGGGATGGGTCCGTCCGAGAATGGATCGGCATCTGTCTCGACCTCTCTGACCGGCATCGCGTTTCCTCCTCATCGGCCAAGGCCGCCGGCGCAACCGCCGCGCAGGACATCACGGTCGAGCAGATCCGTGGCGCGCGCGGCATGACGGGCCTGTCTGCGGAGGAGCTTGGCCGCCGGGCCGGTGTCTCGGTCTCCACCGTGCGCCGTCTGGAATCGGAGGCCACGACGACGCAGGCCCGGCCCGACACGATCCTGGCCGTTCGGCAGGTCTTGGAAGCGGCAGGGATCGAGTTCACCTTCGAGGCCAATGCAAAACCAGGAGTTCGGCCCGCCTGATGCCTGGCGATCGGCTGTCCCATCACAGGATGCTCGAACCACCTGGGGCGCTGAATGCGTTCACAGTCTGCCATGCCGAACGTTTCAGGGAAATTCGGACTTAAGTCCAATTGACTGGCGTGTTATTGTTTGATCGTCCCTAGATTTGATGCAGCATTTTCATTTCTGACTGTAATCAAGAACGACAGCGAAGCCCCAGAAAAGACCGTTCTGCGTTCATTTTTGCAAGCGAACGCCATAGGGTCCCCTAAATCATCTTCATCGTGAGCAAATTCCAATCATTCGAACACTGTCGGCAGCACAGAATCGGTGGTGGCATTTAGCGATCGGAGAGGTCCCTCGCGTCACACTCACGCTCTCTTCTCCAGCGCGAGTGCAGCAGTGACGACGTCCATCGACAGAATTCCACCTTCGTCCACCTCCGCATCCGGGACCCGTTCCACGCTGGGCTCGATCAAGTTCAAGATCATCACGATCTCCGGGGCGTGTGTGGTGCTCGTCTCCGCGGCGATCGTCGGCTACGGCGCGCGCGCCAACATCCACAGTGCTGCGATCGTCAACAGGTCGACGGAAGAGATCCTCGACAAGAGCAGCAGCGAGAACCTGCTTTCGATCGCAACCGCCCAAGCCGCGACCATCCAGGGCAAGATCGACTTTGCCTTCGCGGCAGCGCGCGACATGAGCAGCGCTCTCGGCGTCGTCGCCGGAGGCAAGACCGCGTCCCGCGACACGATCCGCCGGGGACAGCTCAACGATATCCTGCTGAGCGTGCTCAAGCGCAACCCGGACTTCAACGGGACCTACAGCGCCTGGGAGCCGAACGCGATCGACGGCCTCGATGCCGAACACGTGCACCGGCGCGAGGTCGGCTCCGACGGAACGGGCCGGGCTCTGCCGTACTGGACGCGCTCCGTCGACGGGCAGATCGCGGTCCAGCCCCTTGTGGAATACGACAGCCGGGCCCTTCACCCCAACGGGGTCATGCGTGGCGGCTGGTACATCGGACCGAAGGAGAGCGGACGGGAAAGCATGCTCGCGCCGCTGCCCTATATCGTGCAGGGCAAGCCCGTTCAGTTGGCGACGATTTCGGTTCCGATCGTGATCGACGGCAAGTTCCGCGGCGTGGTCGGTGCCGATTTCGATCTCTCATTCGTCCAGAAGACTGCCGAGGCCGTCAACGCCTCGATCTACGGGGGCAAGGGTTCGGTCGCCATCGTCTCGCCGACCGGCCTCCTCGTGGCGTCGAGCCGCCATCCCCAGGGCATCGGCGGCCCCCTCGTCAGCGTCGATTCGAGCTGGAACGCCTATGCCGAGACCATGCGGTCGGGACGCTCCTTCGTCGGCCGCGACGAGGCCCTCGACGAGATCCGGGTCGTCGCCCCTCTCACCCTCGGGCAGACCGGAAGTAGCTGGTCGGTCGTCATCGCCGTCCCGCGGACCCTCGTCATGGCGGAAGCGGTCAAGCTCGGCGATGGATTGTCGGCCCGCGCGCATACGGACCTGATCTGGCAGCTCGGCGTGTCGGGCGGCATCGCACTTATCGCGCTCGTCCTGATGTATCTCCTCTCGACCAGCATCACGAACCCGATCAACCGCCTCACCCGGACCCTGACCGTCATGGCCCGCGGCGAAGCGGTGTCCGAGATCGAGGGCGCGACGCGCGGCGACGAGATCGGTGAGATCGCCCGGGCGGTCGACCGCATCCGGATCGTCACCGAGGAGGAAGCGGAGCGCCGGGGCACGCTGGCCGAGGAGATGCGTCGGACGACCGAGGCCCAGCGGCGGCAGATGCTGCACGAGATGGCGGGGAGCTTCGAGGCCGCTGTCGGTGGCATCGTCGGAGCGGTCTCGTCCTCCGCGACGGAGCTGCAAGCCACGGCCAAGGCCATGGCCGGGAACGCCGCCGACACCGCCCATCAATCGGGGACGGTGGCGGAGGCTGCACGGGATGCCGCCGCCAATGTCGGCACCGTCGCGGCGGCGGCCGAAGAGTTGGGCTCGTCGGTCCAGGAGATCGGTCGCCAGGTCGACAATTCGGCGACCCTGGCGCGCGATGCCGTCACGGAAGCCACTCGCACGGAGGCCCTCGTGCGCGATCTCAGCGAGGCGGCGACCCGGATCGGGGACGTGGTGGCGATGATCTCGTCCATTGCGGGCCAGACCAACCTGCTGGCGCTGAACGCGACCATCGAGGCAGCCCGCGCGGGCGAGGCAGGCCGAGGCTTTGCGGTGGTGGCCGCCGAGGTCAAGGAGCTCGCCAACCAGACGGCGCGGGCGACGGACGAGATCGGCACCCAGATCGGCCGCATCCAGGGCTCGACAGGCGCCGCAGTTTCGGCGATCGGCAGCATCACGAGCAGAATCCAGGAGATCAGCAGCGTCGCGACGATGATCGCCTCGGCCGTCGAGGAACAGGGCGCTGCCACGCAGGAGATCGTTCGCAACGTGAGTCAAGCAGCCTCGGGGACGAGCGACGTCACGTCCAATATCTCGGGGGTGGCCCACGCGGCCGAGGAGACCGGAGCCGCGGCAACCCAGGTCTTGGATTCGGCCTCCGAACTATCGCGGCAATCCGAACATCTGACCGCGGAAGTATCGCGCTTCCTGGCAACGGTTCGGGCGGCCTAAAGCCGACGACCATAATTCGGTCATAAATCATCAAGTATTGACAGGGCGAATGAGTTTTCGTCGTCCTGTTAAAAGCTCTCCAATGGTCTGAGTTAGAGGCTGTTATGAACCGCTTTTCAGTTGAGCGGCCTGTTTGATCATGCGGCAGACGAAGGCGACGATGTGGAGATCGGCGAGCGTGCTGGGATAGCGCTCGTAATCCTTGACGAGGCGGCGGAAGCGCGTCGCCCAGGCGAAGGAACGCTCCACGAACCAGCGGCGCGGCACCAGGACGACGCCGCGCTTGGCCTCCGGGAGTTTGACGACCTCCAGTTCGATGCGGTGTTCGCGGGCGGCCTTGGCCGGCTTTTCCCCGGTGTAGCCCTGGTCGACATAGGAGCGCCTAACGGAACGGCATTCGGTCCTCCGACGGGCCGACATCCATGCCGACCACTTCCCTGCGACCATCGCTGTTTACGCCGACCGCCACGATGACGGCGACCGAGATGATCCGGCCGTCCTGGCGCACCTTCACGTAAGTCGCGTCGATTCAGAGATAGGGCCACTCGCCCTCGAGCGGCCGGTCGAGGAATGCGCCGACGCGCTCATCGATCTCTTGGCACAGGCGCGAGACCTGGCACTTCGACACGCCCGTGCCACCCATGGCCTGGACTAGGTCGCCCACGGAGCGAGTCGAGATGCCCTGGATTTAGGCCTCCTGGATCACGGCCGTGAGCGCCCCTCATCCTTAGCCTGTCGAAGGGCTCCGCCATACGCCTCGGCTCCAGTAAGCCCGGGAAGTAGCTGCCCTTGCGCAGCTTCGGGATGCGCAGCTCGACCGTGCCGGCTCGCGTCTGCCAATCCCGGTCGCGATAGCCGTTGCGCTGGACCAGACGCTCGGCGCTCTTCTCGCCGTGGGCCGCCCAGGTTAGGCCACCCACCTCCAGCTCCATCAGCCGTTTGGCCGCAAAGCCGATCATCTCGCGCAGCAAATCCGCGTCGGCACTCTTCTCCATGAGGCCGCGCAGGGTCATCATCTCGTCGGTCATCGGGGATCTCTCGGGTTGGGGGTTTGTGCTCGCAACCCGACCCTACTCGGCAATCGCCGATGACCGCCCGTCATATACACCACCGCTCGGGACACGACCCACCAGGGATATCGGCAGGTTTGTAGTTTTCGGTTCCAACGCCGGATATCTATGCCGAGATGCCGAGCTTATTGGTTTGACGAGTGCACCAAATTGCTGCTACAAAATTTGGATAGAGCGCATTGAGAAGCTTTTTGTTTACAGGGCATTAGGAACGTCGGCGTCGAATGCCTTCGTCTCCGCCATTTTTAGCCTTACTAAGTAGTTGTTTTTGCTGCTGAAAGCCGTTTGATCCTGGCTCAGCACCCCTCATCCACCCCACATTTCGAATCGGCCTGCTCCGGCTATAGCGGGATCTCGCTGGACTTCGCCTCGCGCGCGAGGCCGGGCGCTCAAGGTTCATGGCAGCGTTTCGATCAATGCGATTTTTTGGCTGGAGGTGCTGATCTCCGGCCAGGAGGATGCGTTTGAAGAGCGGGCAACCACTCGAGGCACGCGGCGACATCGGATTCCTTCCTGTACGAACTCCCTACAGTCCGGTTTCGGGATAGATGGTGCGTGGCAGCCTGATGATCGGCTCAAGGACTGGAAGGGGCTTCGAGGATGCCGATCAGCAGGAAGGATCTGGCCGACGCGGGCTCGCCGGAGGCGCTCGTCAAACGCATCCTAAAGGCCGAGCCGAACCTGCCGGTGCCCGTACCGATCCAAGAGCTGTGCGCACGCCTCGGGATCCTCAGGATCGAGGAGCTGGACACTGACGGGTTCGAGGGCGGCCTCGTCACCGACGCGAAGCGGTCCGAAGGAACCATCCTCGCCAAGCGCGGGGGCGAACCGCGCCGCCGCTTCACCATCGCGCACGAACTCGGCCACTTCCTGATGGCGCACCACGTCCCGGATCAGCCCGGCCGGTTCCTGTGCAAGAGTTCCGACCTACTGCGCCTCACAGCCAAGGAGGGCGACGAACGCCAGCTTAGGGAAGTCGAGGCCAACCGCTTCGCCACACTCGTGCTGATGCCACCGCACTTGCTGCGGGAGGCCGTGGCTGCCTTTCGCGAGCCCGACCTGCAGCACGTACTTGCGCTCGCGCGCGACTTTGCGGTCGGCAAGGAGGCGGCGGCTCGGGCCTACGTGCAGTACCACCCCGAGCGGATCGCCATCGTCGTGGCGGGCAACGGCCGGGTGCAGCGGTGCTATCGCAGCCTCTCCTTTCCGACCATCGTCTGCGGGGTCGGCAGTCCGGTCCCGACACGCTCGCGCTATCATAGCAGTTCGCATCGGCCGAACATCGCGGGCGACATCGCCCCGTGCAGTCCCGATCTTTGGATCGATGTAAGGCGCGACCTCCGCGCGCCGGGTCTCTCCGAGCAGGTCTATCTCCAGCAGAACGGCTTCGCGATGATCCTGCTGCGTCTGGAACCCGTGCCGGAGGAGAGCGCGGAGGAGCGCAGGCTGGAGGAGGGCTGGCGTTACCGCTTCCACTCGGGGCGCCGGTAGGCGAGACTTTTGTAAGATATAATTCTTAGCTGGAGTGACAACCTCAGAATCTAGGAAATCGTTTATGACTAAAAATAGAAAAATTTGACTTTCAGATAGATGATACTCAATTCAATCATCTGTTATGCCGCCTGCGGGTATAGGCCGGTTGTCCTATACAACAATAAATCTGCCGCGATTTAAGGCCGAAAAGTGATTGATGAGCTCATCTTTAAGAATTCATCTGCATGAGAGTAAGATATGAAAAATCGTAGCGCGTTGTTAATGTGGCTTCACATATTAGGGCTTCTTCATTTCAGCAAAACGGTCGCCCAGTGAAACGAACTTATTGAGGTGGCTCGCGAAAATCAAAAGTGGATCACGGCTCGTTGTCACATTAGGGTACACCCTGGCGTCACGTAACACAGCTGGCGCCGGTCATCGTAATATCTGGGGTGACACCGGCTATTTGTGACAAGGTAACCTCAGGCCTAAAGCCTGAGGTTACAAGCCATGGCCCGCATCGGTTACGCTCGCGTCAGCACCCTCGACAGGATCTTGATGGGCAGGTTGCCCGGTTGAAGGCCGAAGGCTGCGGGGTCATCCGTTAGGAGAAGATCTCGGGCGGCAGCCGCGACGGCCGGGTCGAGTTGGCGACGGTGCTTGAGTTCCTGCGGCGGTTCATCAAGGAGCGCCAGCGCGATGGCATCGAGCGCGCGACGGGCAGCGGTGTGTATGCCGGCGGTAAGCGCCGCGTCGACCGCGACCGGATCATGACGTTGTCGAAGGCCGGCAATGGAGCAGCAGCAATCGTTGGCCTTGGGCTGCTCCCGCATGCAGGTTTGTCGGGTGCTTCGCGAATCCTCACGGTCCGGCTGGAGCAGGCCATGCCGGTTGCTTGATCTGGCTGCATGCGGATGTCACTTGGCCTATCGCCAGTCCAGGCTCGGGAGGAATGCCGGCGCCTTACGTTCGAGGTCTCAGCCGTAATCCGTCGAGGCAGGGGAATTTCGAATACGTGTCACAGGACTGTTATGAGCGCGACCTACTGGCAGGATCACTGATCCCTAGGGTCCTGAGGCCATCATGTCCGACGCCGTTGCTGCTCCGACTGGCTTGCCGATGGGCGCCATTGCGCCCGCCGCAGGGCCAAAGCTCGATCACGGCATTCATCCGGGCGGGGTCATCGCGTTCCTACTCGTCCTGGTCGCGGGATTGGCCTACGCGCTCTACAGTCTCGTGACCGACATGAACGCGGTGGGCCAGTCGCCTCTCGCCATCGGCGCCTTCGTGCTGCTCGGCCTGGCTCTGCTCATCGCCCTGGCCTTCGAGTTCGTGAACGGGTTCCACGACACCGCCAATGCGGTCGCCACCGTGATCTACACCCACTCAATGCCGCCGCTCGTCGCGGTCATCTGGTCCGGCGCCTTCAACTTCCTCGGTGTGATGCTGTCCTCCGGCGCGGTCGCCTACGCCATCGTCACCCTGCTGCCGGTGGAACTGATCCTGCAGGTCGGGTCCTCGGCCGGTTACGCCATGATCTTCGCGCTGCTCATCGCGGCGATCCTCTGGAACCTCGGCACCTGGGCCTTCGGCCTGCCGAACTCGTCGTCCCATGCCCTGATCGGATCGGTCATCGGCGTCGGCCTCGCCAACCAGCTGATGGCTCCCGAAGGACAGGCCACATCGGGCGTCGACTGGGCGCAGGCCTTGGGCGTGTTCAAGGCGCTGCTGTTCAGCCCCGTCATCGGGTTCTTCGCCGCCGCCCTGCTTCTGCTGGCCCTCAAGTTCACGGTGCGCCGCAAGGATCTCTACGAGGCCCCCAAGGGCGAAACCCCGCCGCCTTTGTGGATCCGCAGCCTACTGATCCTGACCTGCACCCTCGTGTCGTTCTTCCATGGCGGCAATGACGGGCAGAAGGGCATGGGCCTGATCATGCTCATTCTCATCGGCGCGGCCCCCACCGCCTACGCCCTCAACCGGACGATGTCGGACGACACCACCCCGGCCTTCATCCAGACCTCCCAGAACGCCAGCACGGTGTTCGCGAGCCATGCCGGGAACGGGCCGAAGCCCGATGCCGCCGAGGCTCGCAAGCAGGTGTCGGAAGCCCTGAAGACCAAGGACCTGAACCGGCCTGCCGTGTACGGGGCGCTCGCCGCGCTCTCCACCGACATCGCCGACAACGTGAAGGGCTACGGCGCCATCAAGCAGGTGCCGGCGGCGGCGACCTCGAACCTGCGCAACGACATGTATCTCGCCGCCGACGCGATCCGGCTCCTGCCGAAGAACGGCGCGACGTTCTCGGAGGCCGAGACCGGCACCCTGAAGGCCTATACCGGCCTCCTCAACGACGGGACCCGCTACATTCCGACCTGGGTCAAGGTCTGCGTCGCCTTGGCCCTCGGCCTCGGCACCATGGTCGGCTGGAAGCGCATCGTCGTCACCGTAGGCGAGAAGATCGGCAAGACCCATCTCACCTACGCGCAGGGGGCGTCCGCCGAGATGGTCGCCGCCGGCACCATCGGCCTCGCCGAGCTTTACGGTCTGCCGGTCTCGACCACCCACATCCTGTCGAGCGGCGTCGCCGGCACCATGGCGGCCAACGGCTCGGGCCTGCAGATGTCCACCGTCCGCAACATGGCGTTGGCCTGGGTGCTGACGCTGCCCGCCGCCATCACCCTGGCGGGCGTCCTCTTCTTCATCCTGCGACATGTCTTCTGAGATGACGGATGCGACGCGGGTGACCGCCTCGGCTTCATGAAGATGATGTGGGCCGAATAGCCTGCGGGACCGTGCTCTACGTTCCCTGTGAGGGAAAAGCTCTACCGGACTGCATAATCGCGTCGATGCCGCTGCGTCGGCCTCGGGCTACTCCCGCTTGCAGGCGTTTCGGGTGCTACGAGAAGCCCGAAGGAGCGACTGTGAGGCTAGAGCGCTCTCCGCCGAAGTGGATGCCGGTTCGGCGAAAAAGAGCGCGGCACAACAAAGGCCTGGAGATGTGCCCCGACCCAACGTGGTCGGGCGCAGCCCTAGGCCGATTTCCTGAAGGGCTGATCAGCGGTCGTTAAGCTGCCCGATACGTGCGGGTATGCCATTGGCAACAGCTCGTCGCCACGCTCGACCACGGCCATCTCGCGCGGCCCCCTCTTCGGAGAGAAGGTATGTTCACCCATCTCATGATCGGCAGCAATGACCTGGAGCGGGCACGGTGCTTCTACGATGCCACATTCGTCGCGTTGGGAGGGAAGCCCGGCGAGATGGATCCCAGGGGTCGGCTGATCTACGCTCACGAGGGCGGGCGGCTGATGATCACGAAGCCCATCGATGGCAAGCCGGCGACTGCAGCCAACGGCGGAACCGTCGGTATCGTCGCATCGAGCCGCGAGCATGTTCTGGCGTGGCATCGGGCCGGCACCGAGCATGGCGGCGCCGCCATCGAAAGCCCTCCCGCAGAGCGCCCGAACGGGTCCTTTGTCGCTTACCTTCGCGATCCCGATGGAAACAAGCTCACCGTACGGACCCAGCCGGCGAAGTGACAAGAGCCATGGCCGTCACCACCCTGTTCGACGTCGAAGCCGAGGGCAAGTGCTGATGTGGTGCGTCCGCTAAAGATGGGGAGCGGACGTCAATTCGACGCCCAGAAGCTGCTCACGCTGGCCACGGCAGCGGGTGGCTCATACCAATCGGCGATGAGGGGGACTCACGGGGTTTGTTCGGCGGGGCCGTTGTGATTCGATAGGGCGGACCGGGAGGGTTCGCCAAGTCGGCTTGCGTACCGCTACGCAAGGACGTCAGCGCCGATGATTTGCGTCAGCTGGTTCGGGAGAGCCGGCATGCCGGTCAGAGCCGACCCTTCTGCTGCGGCTCTGCGATCATGCCTCGATGTCAATGCCGGTCAATGCGCCGGCCTGCTGGCTGGCGAAGAGCTCCTGCGCCTGCTTGTAGAGCGGCATGTCCTCCAGCCGATTGGAGGGATCGTTGAGTGCCTTCAGGCTGTCGAGCGCCGCCTTGATCAGCTTCACGGTCTGGTTCGTCGAGTCGAGATTCTCCGGTTGCTCACCCTCGAAACGACTTCTAGCCTCGTAGTTGGACTGCATCGCTGCGCGTTCTTTCGCCCAATCGAAGCTTCCCTTCTCTTCGGCGCTGACGTTGTCGAGATAGGTTACGACCTTATTCCATGTCGGCGCGAGCTTACCGCCTGAGACTACCGCATCGAGCCCGGTATCGGCATGAAGGCGATCTCGCATCTCGCTATTGGCCATTTTTCGTTCGAGATCTGAGAATCTCCCGCCTTCGTTGCTCTTGATCGCGTAGAGCGCGCGCCGGTCGAGCCCGCTGAACAGCTCCTGCCGCTCGGCGCCTGTTGTATAGATCGAAGAGGTTTTCCCCGCCTTCGTGTAGCCCGCATCCAGCGCGGCCCGCGCATCCGTGGCAACGGTGGTGAAGTCCTTCGAGGCCGATGCGATTGGGGGATACGGCCTTTGCCGGGGCCGAAAGCTCGACCACGCTTGCCGGACCGATCGATGAACGAGGGGCGCTCGCCTCGTCGCTCGTGGACACCCGAGACTCGCCGGCAGGGTCGCGGAGCAAGGGAGTTGTGGGCCGGTCGACGCCCGTCATCCCGCTCGACATCATCAATGTATCCTTCGACGTATGCTGTCTAGATCCACGCCGGATGAGGCGCGGACCGGTTAATCGGGCATAAGATCGATTCTTTTATTTCACGAACGAAGGAACTTCGCCTTCAAGGCGCAATCGTCGGGCTGACGGACCAATTCCCGTTGAAGCCCACCGAGGTAATGCTGCTGGAACAGGTCACGCCCGAACCATTCGATGACGTGTTGACGGTCGGATAACTCCAGCGGCCGCTCGCCGAACTTCTGGTGCGCGTCGCGTTCCAGTTGCAGTAGCGCAAATTGCCGGAGCGCGTGTAGCGGATCGAGCAGCCGTTCGACGTCGAGTATGGGCTCTGTATGGTCGACGTCTGGCTCCCGCCATTCCCGATGGAAGAAAAACCATTCGTGCCGATACAGCCGGATGGTGAAGAGAAATCTACTGAGACCGGCGTGTTGTTGTTGACCGTCGCCGTCAAAACGCTCTGTGCCTGAGCCGAATTCGCCATGACCGACAAAGCGAGAATGAGAGCGCCCGCGAACAATGTCTTATTCATGATATCCTCTTTTTGACGTGTCAGTTCTACTGCACATGTCGCAGCAATAAATCGTCCGAGAATTTGAGTATGGGCAAGTTTTAAAACAACAGATTGGCAGATGGGGCAAAAACTTAATCTATATATAAAATTTATGTCATTGTTCGCAATAATAAGGCAATGATACTTATATTAGGCAGAACAGGATCGGCATTTGACGCTGTTATCAAAAATGGGGATTGTCAATCTACAAAAATAGTAGCTTGCTCGCAAAGTCAGAGTATCGATAGTCACACCCGAAGCCCCTTGTCCCGTCGGACAAAGTGTTAGGTCGGGCATGGGCTGGGCCATGATGAGCATCGAGAACGTCACGAAGGCCTATCATGGCCGGGCAGGTTCGCTCCCCGTCCTCAGCCGGGTGAACCTCCACGTCCGAAGCGGGGAACTCTGCGCCCGCACGGGGGCCTTGGGGTCCGGCAAGACCACGCTCATGAACCTCATCGGACTCCTCGACCGGCCCGACGAAGGCGCGATCCGCCTGGTCGGGACCGACACGGCGGACCTGAACGAGAGCGAGACCGCCGGGTTGCGCAACCGCCTGATCGGCTTCGTCTTCCAGTTCTTCCATCTGCTGCCGCGCCTGTCGGCCCTCGACAACGTCGCCCTGCCGCTCGGCGCTGGCCGTCGGCAAGGCCATTCGTGTCGTGCTGCTATGAGACACTGTCTTGATACGGCGCGAGACGTGCACCCTGGCGTCGATCGTCGACACACAAGATTTGTGAGGAGGACCGCTTTCCAGGGGGCAGGCCACTGACACATGCCCTCACCGGTTCTTGGTGTAGGGTCATGTCATCTCGACCGACAAAGGGGCATCCTATGAGACTGATCCGGGCTCTTTGCTTGGGAGGCGTCATGGCTGTGAGTGGGCTTTCTCAGCAGGCATCCGCGGGCGATGCGCAACTGCCCGGTTATTCCGAGGGGGCTCAGGTCGTTCGCGTCGAAGGACGCCGAAACCAGGTCGACCAGATCAGCGGTGTGATCTATTCTCAGATCCGTTCGATGCGTGCGGTCAGACAATTGCGCATGTCGCTGCTCGTGCCACGCACCAACGACAAGAAGCCTGCGATCGTCTATTTCCCAGGTGGCGGATTTACCACTGCCGACCATGAGAAATACTTCGAGATGCGGTCGGCGTTGGCCGCGGCCGGCTTCGTCGTCGCCGCCGCCGAGTATCGCGTCGTCCCCGACAGGTTCCCGGCTCTGGTGCAGGATGGCAAGGCGGCCGTGCGCTACCTGCGGGCTCATGCGGCCGAATACGGCATCGACCCGGCCCGTATCGGCGTGCTCGGCGATTCCGCCGGCGGCTATCTCTCGCAGATGGTCGGCGTCACTAACGGAGAGAAAGTTTTCGACAAGGGCGATCATCTCGATCAGTCCTCCGATGTGCAGGCGGCGGTGACCCTTTACGGCATCTCGAACCTTCTCAATATCGGCGAGGGATTTTCTCCGGCGGTTCAACTCATGCACCAATCGCCTGCGGTGACCGAAGCGCTCTTGGTCAACGGACCGGCCTTTCGCGACTTCGCCGGTGCTTCGATCTCGGCCGATCCCGCAAAGGCGCTGGCGGCAAGTCCCATCGGTCATCTCGGCGCCGATGAGCCGCCCTTTCTGATCATGCACGGCACTGCCGACACGCTCGTCTCGCCGGTGCAGAGCAAACAGTTGTTCGAAGC
This sequence comes from Methylobacterium sp. WL19, assembly GCF_008040005.1. Lineage (NCBI taxonomy): Bacteria > Pseudomonadati > Pseudomonadota > Alphaproteobacteria > Hyphomicrobiales > Methylobacteriaceae > Methylobacterium > Methylobacterium sp. WL19. The sequence continues at coordinate 14,680 of NZ_VRVC01000011.1, read as the reverse complement.
CCTGCGGGCTAAGGGCAACAAGGCGGTGTATGTGCTGGTCGAGGGAGCGGGCCACGGCGACCTGCCCTGGTTTCAGCAGCCCGTGATCGATCGGGTCGTCGCCTGGTTCAAGGCGACGCTCGGTGGCCCCATCGCGGGCGCCGGTGGCAAGACCGATCCCCGATCCGATCTCTGACCGCCCCCGGCCGCATGGGAACCCGACCCCGCTCCCCGCGCTTGCCCTCACGAGCCGGCATTCCGCCCGGCCGAGGAGACCGCCATGTCGAGCGACACCGAGAAACATCAGGCTCTCCTGGCCGCCTTGAAAACCGCACAGGGCAAGGGTGACGGATCGTTCGAGCAAGCCGTCACGCAAGCTTTCGCGCATGTCTTCGAGCATCTCGAGCGCCTGAACGCCGTCAGCGGTCCCGATGAGGGACGCGCCCTTCATGCCGGCGAGTCCCCGACCCTGCGGTAGGTCCGCACTCATCGTGGGGAGCGAGGTTCTCAGCTGCCCGGGTCGATGACCGTGCGGACCTGTTCCAGCAATGACGGACGGATCGCCAGTGGTCCGTCGAAGGGGCGTTCGTGCATCGCCACGACGCCCAGCGTGATCACCATCGCCAGACCGAAGACGGTCAATGTCATTGCCTGCGACGCGGGTCGTTCGGTGTGGATCGCGGCGATGACCAGCAGGGTCAGGGCCAGGAGCGCGAGCAGGGTCGCCCACTTGCTGTCGTCCCCCTCCACTTCGCTGAGGGCGAGCCGTTCGCTCCGGGCGGTCTGCAGGGCGAGGGTGGCGGCCAGGAGAGCGGAGTGATTGGCTCGGCCCACGACGATGTCGAAATTCGGCGCCACCACGGCCTGGAGCAGCCGGCCGAAGGCCTGATCCGCCTTCGATGATGCCTTTCCGCCATTGGCCATCGCCGGCCATTCCTCGACCACGATGGCCTCGATGTACTCCGCCAACATCATGCGGATATCCGGTAGATCCTTCGACACGGACCGGCTCAGGTTAAACACGGCCCGCGTCTGAGCGCTCTCCGTCTGGACGACGCGGGAGGCTTGCCTCTGGCGCTCCCACGCATCGTTGGCGACGAATCCCATCAGGAGCGACAGCAGTACCGACAGGACACCCACGAAGGCGCGGGCGATCCCGGTCGCCACCGCCACGACGACGGGACGCGTCCGCTTCGTGTTGGTGAGCAGCATCAGGATCAGGCACCAGGCCGAGACGAGAAGCGCAAGGGTCCCGAAGATCAGCCAGATCGGCTGGTCGAGCCAGAACGTGAGCATCATGGGTGATCCGGGCCGGTGGCGGCGGCCGTGATGAGGGCTGCGCGAGCGAGGACGCATGCGTCGTTCCAGATTGCGGACGACGATGCCCGCCGTCACCCGCAGGGGCGCACGAAGCACCGCGCGCCTTTGGAATGCAACGCAACACGCCCGGTGCCCGCGATCCGAAGGGCCACCTCATTGTGAGTGACGGGCCCACCGCGTGGTGCTCGCCCCAATTCCCTCATTCGCGTACCCCGATTCCACGCCGGCACTTGCGCTCGTACTGCGGCGCACCATCTACAGACCATCCAACGAGATGGTATGGGGATGGTTTTCGATGTCGGATACGGTTCGTGAGCTTCGTCCCAAAGCGCCCGACAGCGAGAAGCTGACCCTCAATCTCGGCTTCGTCGATCTCGGCCAGATCGACCTCCTGGTTCGGGACGGGTTCTATGCCAACCGTGCCGACTTCATCCGCACGGCCGTGCGCAATCAGCTCGACCGTCAGGGCGACGCGGTGAAGCAATCGGTCGCCCGCAAGCAGCTCAGTCTCGGGCTGTCCCACTACAGCGTCCGCGATCTCGAAGCCGCCAGGGATGCGGGGACGCCGCTGCACATTCAGGTGCTCGGCCTTGCCAGCATCGCGTTCGATGTGACGCCGGAGCTGGCCCGACAGGCCATCGCCTCGGTGCAGGTTCTCGGGGCCTTCCAGGCCAGTCCCGAAGTCAAGGCGGCCTTGGCCGACCGCATCGCCTGACCATTCGCCATGACCCGTGCGGAACGACGTTCCGTGCCGCCACCCCATCCAGGATCGTGACCATGACCGCTTTCTCGACCATCGACATGGGTGAGGTGACCCGTCTCACCCGCGCGGGCCAGTTGAGCGAGGCGATGGCCCTGCTCCAGGGACGGCCTGTTCCGTCGACACCGACCGGCCCCCACGCTGCTGCCGGGACCATCGACATGGTGGCGCCCACGATGTCCGGCGGGGCCTGGACCGCGCCCGCCACCGACCGCACGTCCGCCGATGGGGCGGCGAGCACGGCGAAAACCGCCTTCGCACGGCCGGGACTCGCGGAGACGATCCAGACCCTGCGCGAACGTTTCCCCAAGATGGGCGCGATGCCCGACCTCGGACAGGGCATCGGATCGGCGAGGGGCGCCACCGTCGCCGTGCCGGAAGGGGCGCGGTTCGAGGAGCGGAGCTTCGGCAACGAGGCGGGCAGCCGGGCCTACAAGGTCTATGTCCCCAGCGGCTACCGGGGCCAGGCCCTTCCCGTCGTCGTCATGCTGCATGGCTGCACCCAGAACCCGGACGATTTCGCCGCCGGAACCCGCATGAACGCACTCGCCGAGGAGCAGACGTTCCTCGTGGCCTATCCCGGCCAGCCGCAATCGGCCAACATGCAGAAGTGCTGGAACTGGTTCAACGCCGGTGACCAGCAGCGAGGCCGCGGCGAACCTTCGCTGATCGCCGGCATCGCCCTGGAGGTGGTGAAGGAGTTCTCCGCCGATTCGAGCCGGGTCTATGCGGCGGGCCTGTCGGCCGGCGGGGCGGCGGCGGCGATCATGGCGGCGACTTATCCGGATGTCTTCGCGGCGGTCGGCGTCCATTCCGGGCTGCCGTGCGGGGCGGCCAGCGACATGCCCTCCGCCTTCGCCGCCATGAATGGGGGCGGTACTTTCAAGGCGTCGCAGAACGGTCCGGGCGTGCCGACCATCGTCTTCCACGGGGATGCCGACAAGACGGTGAAGCCGGTCAACGGCGAACAGGTCATCGCCCTCGCGATGCCGGGCGTTTCGCTCGCGCGCACGGCGACCCAAGGGACGACCGAGGGTGGGATGGGCTTCACCCGTACGGTCCGGACGGATGCGTCCGGGCGCGCCATGCTCGAACATTGGGCGCTTCACGGCGCCGGACATGCCTGGTCCGGCGGAAGCAGCGACGGAACCTACACCGATCCGCGCGGCCCCGATGCCAGCCGGGAGATGGTGCGGTTCTTCATGACGCACGCGAACCGTTCGTCGTGACCGCTTCGACCTGCGGGGCTCTTCGGACTGCGTCGAAGGTCTTCGCAGGACCCGTCGTTCGGGAGACCGTTCCGTAGGACGGGACGAAAGAGACTCCCGGCGGGACGCTCTCGGCCGCCCGGTACTAACCGGCCTTCAGCCAGGCGCGAAGACCGAATGAGACGATCCCGAGGGCGACGATGCTGGCCGCCCAGATCGCCGCGAACCAGAGCAGACGCCGCCACAACGGCGATGGGTTTCGGCGAAACGCGGCGGGCTCCATCAATGGTACCCCGCCTCATCGACCTTTCCGCGAAAGACCCAGTACGAATAGGCGGTATAGGCCAGGATGATGGGGATCAGCACGGACGCGCCGGCCAGGAGGAAGACCTGGCTCGCATGCGGCGAGGCGGCATCCCAGATAGTGATGCGGCCGGGCACGATATCCGGGAAGATGCTGATGCCGAGCCCGGCGAAGGAGAGCAGGAACAGACCGAGGGCCAGGAGAAACGGCGCGGTCTCGGCCCCCTTCCGCAGCAGGCGGAAGAACAGGAACGAGGCGACGGCGACCAGGATCGGCACCTGCGCCGTGAGCAGCACGTTCGGCATCGAGAACCAGCGCTCCCAGTATTGTCCCTTCAGGAACGGCGTCGCCGCGCTCACCGCCGCCACGGCCGCGATCGTCGCCGCGCCGAGCCACAGGGACAGCGAGCGGGCGCGTTCCTGCAGCGATCCTTCCGTGCGCATGACGAGCCAGGTCGCCCCCAGGAGCGCATAGCCGCAGACCAGGCCGATTCCGACGAGCACGCTGAAGGGAGACAGCCAGTCCCACCAGCCGCCGGCATAGGCACGGCCTTGGACCTCGATGCCCTGCAGCAGCGCACCGAGGGCGACGCCCTGCGCGAAGGTGGCCACCACCGATCCGCCGGTGAAGGCGATGTCCCACAGGGCCCGGTGGCCGGGGTCGCGCCACCGGAACTCGAACGCGACGCCCCGGAAGATCAGGCCCAGCAGCATGGCGATGATCGGCGCATAGAGGGCCGGCATGATCACCGCGTAGGCGAGTGGAAAGGCGGCGAACAGGCCTCCTCCGCCCAGGACCAGCCAGGTCTCGTTGCCGTCCCAGACCGGGGCCACGGAGTTCATGGCGGTGTCCCGCTCCTGCCCCGGCCGGAACGCCGGGAACAGGATCCCGAGGCCGAGATCGAAGCCGTCCATGACGATATAGGCGAAGACCGCGAAGGCGATGATGAAGGCCCAGACGACGGTCAGGTCGATGCTCGCGAGCATGGCGGAATCCTCACTCGGCCGGATGGAGGGAGCGGCCGGGATCGACCGAGGGTGCGGGCGTGATGCCCGCGGTGCGGATCGGAACACCGGGCTCGATCCCGTGCTCGCCGAGATGCGGGGATTTCGCCATCAGGCGCAGGATGTAGAGGATGCCCATGCCGAACACCGCGAAATAGATCAGCACGAAGGCCACGAGAGAGGAGCCCACGGCCGGCGCCGACAGGGGAGACGCCGATTCCGCCGTGCGCAGCAGGCCGTAGACCGTGAAGGGCTGCCGCCCCACCTCCGTGGTGATCCAGCCCGCCACCACGGCGACGAAGCCGGCCGGCCCCATGGCGATGGCGAAACGGTGCAGGAGCGTCCAGTCGTAGAGCGCCTTCCTGTAGCGCGCATACAGGCTGGAGACGCCGAGCAGCAGCATCAGCATCCCGAGGCCGATCATCACGCGGAAGGACCAGAACACCACCGGAACCGGTGGCCAGTTCTTCCTGTCCACGGTGTCGAGGCCCTTCAACGGCTCGTTCAATCCGTGTTTGAGGATCAGCGAGGACAGTTTCGGGATCGAGACCTCGTAGTCGACCCGTCCCGCCTCCTGATTCGGGAGGCCGAACAGGATGAGGGGAGCCCCGTCCGGATGACTTTCGAAATGCCCTTCCATCGCCATGACCTTGGCGGGCTGATGCTCCAGCGTGTTCAGTCCGTGGGCGTCGCCCGCCAGGATCTGGAGCGGCGCGACGATGGCGGCCATCCACATGGCCATCGAGAACATCGTCCGCGCCCCGAGATTGTAGCGGTCGCGCAGCAGATGCCAGGCGCCCACCGCCCCGACCACGAGGGATGTCGTGAGGTAGGCGGCCAGCACCATGTGGACGAGACGGTATGGGAAGGAGGGATTGAAGACGATCGCCCACCAATCCTCCGGGATGAACTGGCCGGCTTCATTGATGCCGTAGCCCTGCGGAGTCTGCATCCAGGAATTCACCGACAGGATCCAGAAGGCCGAGAAGAAGGTGCCGATCGCCACCATGAGGGTGGCGAAGAAATGCAGCTTCGGCCCGACCCTGGACATGCCGAACAGCATCACGCCGAGGAAGCCGGCTTCGAGGAAGAAGGCCGAGAGTACCTCGTAGGCCATCAGCGGGCCGAGCACCGGCCCGGTCTTGTCGGAGAAGACCGACCAGTTCGTGCCGAACTGGTAGGACATGACCAGCCCGGACACGACGCCCATGGCGAAGGCGATGGCGAAAATCTTGATCCAGTATTTGAACAGATCGAGGAAGACCTGACGGCCCGTCGCCAGCCAGAGTCCCTCCAGCACGGCGAGAAAGCTGGCGAGCCCGATGGAAAACGCCGGGAACACGATGTGGAAGGCCACCGTGAAACCGAACTGGATTCTCGCGAGCACGAGGGCGTCAACGTCCGACAGCATGTCGATCAACCTGAATGGTCGTTGGGAACGGGCAGGAAAACGACTCGGCAGCTCAGTCTCGTCGACGAACCCTGCCCCATTGCGTCGCTGCGCTCAACGCCCGGCTTCCGGCCCGGCCTTCGGCACGGCCCGGACCGCGAAGCGGCCTTCCTCGGCCTTGTTGATGTACTGGCTCGCGATGAAGAGCCCCTTGAGCGGGCGGATGATCGGCACGCAGGCCAGGAGAAGCAGCGGGAGCGTGAGCACCGCATGGATCCAGAGTGGCGGATCGTAGGTCAGTTCCAGCCAGATCCCGAAGGCGGTGACGGGAAATGCCATCGACATCATGATGAAGAAGGCGGGGCCGTCCGCCGGATCGGCGAAGCCGTAATCGAGGCCGCAGGCCTCGCATGCCGGCTTCAAGGTGATGAAGCCATCGAACAGCCGCCCCTCGCCGCAGCGCGGGCATCGGCAGCGCAGGCCCACCGACAACAGGGATCGATCCGTCGTTCCGTCCATGGTCGAGGTTCCTCGATGTTGGCTCACGTCCCGCACTCGATCGGCAGCGGCTCAGGTTTGCGGGCTTAAGATTGTATGGTATTAAAATCCATACATTGCCTCGCAGCGCGAGTTGCTGCTGTCGATTTTTAAGACGGGGAAGCCTGTGGCTCTGTTCCTTGTATGCATACAACTTGGCGTGATGTAGGGTCAATGATGGAATCGTGGAGCCCTACAATCCTGGACAAGGCCGGGCCGAAATATCTGGCCATCGTCCGGGTCCTGGCGGACGACATTCGCTCCGGGCGGCTCGCCCCCGGCATGCGGCTGCCGCCGCAGCGCAGCTTGGCCAAGCATCTCGACGTCGATCTCACCACCGTCACGCGGGCGTTCAACGAAGCGCGGAGGGCCGGGCTGATCGATGCCTCGGCCGGGCGAGGCAGCTTCGTTCGCACCGCCGCGTCGCCGCTGGCGAAGGTCAGGGCGCCGGACCCATCGGCGAGCGTCGATTTCAGCATGAACATGCCGCCCCAGCCGGCGGAGGCGCGGCTCGCCGAGCGCATGGAGGCGGGGCTGGCGCGGCTTTCCGCCTCGCCGGGCTTCCTCGACCGCATGCAGTATCAGGACAGCGCCGGCAATCTGGCGGATCGCGCGGCTGCGGCGACTTGGCTCGCTCGCCGGCTGGGTCCCGTGCCGGTCCAGCGGGTCATCGTAGCCGGCGGGGCGCAGGCCGCCCTCTCGGCCATTCTCGCCGTGCTGCTCAGGCCCGGCGACGCGCTCTGCGTTCCCGCCCTGACCTATCCGGGCCTGCGTATGGCGGCCGAGCGGCGCGGAGCCCGGTTGCTTCCCGTCGCGACCGACGGCGACGGCATCGACCCCGATTCCTTCCTCGAACGCTGCCGGGCCGAGAGGCCGCGCGCCCTCTATCTGGTCCCGACCCTCGACAACCCGACGACGGCGACGCTCCCGCTGGCCCGTCGCGAGCGGATCGCCGAGATCGCCCGCTCCCACGGGGTCGCGATCATCGAGGACGATGCCTACGGCGCCCTGCCGCCGGACGCTCCGGCCCCGTTCGCGGCTTTGGCCGGCGACATCACCTGGCATGTGGCGACCCTGTCCAAATGCGTCACTCCGGGTTTGCGCATCGCCTATGTCGTCGTGCCGGGCACTAACGAAGCGGTCCGTGTCGCGGCCGAGCTGCGCGCCATCAGCATGATGGCCTCACCGCTGGCCGCCGCCCTCGCCTCTCACTGGATCACCCACGGAGACCTCGACGCGATCGTCGGGGCCATCAGGCGCGAGAATGGCCGCCGTCAGGTCGTGGCGCGGGAGGCGCTCGTCGGCCTCGAAGTCCACGCTCATCCCTGCGGGCACCATCTCTGGCTCCCGCTCCCGGCGCCGTGGCGGCGCGGCGAGTTCGGGGCGCATGCGCGCCAGCTCGGGGTATCGGTGATCCAGAGCGATGCCTTCGCCGTCGGCCCGGCCCCCGACGCGATCCGCGTCTCCCTCGGCGCCGCGCCCGACAGCGAAGCCCTGCGATACGGCCTCGGCCTTCTGGCGACCCTGCTGGCACACCCGCCCGGTGCCATTTCGAGCGTCGTGTGAGGGAAGAGCGGAACCCGGCCGCCTGGATCCCCAGTGAGCGTGTCTGGTCACCCTGCATCCGGGATGAATACAGCAAAGCTTGGCAGTCAGCCTCGGTAGGGTCTCCCTCGACATCGGGCGATACGATTTCACCCTCAGTTTAGAATTCCTTTAGCCTGCGTTCAGCTTTCTTTTGCCAAAAGCTCCCGTTGGTATTGCCCAATGAGCCCGGCGCGCACGGCGTGCCGACTGCCGAGGGGGGATGGATGGACGTTCGCAAACCGGGAATGGCGCAATCACTGCAAGCGGCCGAGGCTGACGGTCAGACGTTGGAGCGCCCCGCCAAGGGAGGGATACCGGAGGCGGTGCGCGTGCATCTGGGGGCCGAACTGAGGGCGGTCTACGCTTGCATCGTCGCGGAAGATCAGCCGCCGGCTTTGTTGGATCTGATTGCCCGGCTCACGCACGCATCCGCCGGGCGCGGCGACGCTGCGTATGCCGCCTTCAGCGCCGATCTGCTCACGGCTCTGCCGGGTTTGAGGGCCTTCGCCCTGTCGCTCGCCATGAACCCGGCGATGGCGGACGATCTCGTGCAGGAGACGCTTCTGAGAGCCTGGCAGAACCGGCGCCGGTTCGAGCCTGGCAGCAATCTGATGGCCTGGCTCTGCACCATCCTGCGAAACCACTTCTATACGGAGTGTCGCAAGCGGAAACGGGAGGTCGAGGACGCGGATGGCGCCATGGCGGCGCAGGTGGCCGCGCCGGCATCCCAGGAGGCGAGCAGCGACCTCAAGCGGGTCTGGCAGCATCTCGGCAAGCTGCCGCCGTCTCAGCGGGAGGCCCTGATTCTCGTCGCGGCGCAGGGGATGACCTACGAGGCCGCCGCGGAACTCATCGGCTGTCAGGTCGGCACGATGAAGAGCCGAGTGAGCCGCGCGCGCTCGTCCCTGGTCGGGTACCTCGGGATGGAGGTGCGCCCGAAGGCGCCCTTGGGCCAGATCGCCGCCGACAGTCTCGAACCCGCCGCCATGCAGGTCGGCCTCGGCGCCTGACGTCGATAGGGCTGGACGTCGAATCGATGAGCCGCCGTCGACCTGCACTTCACCCTGAACATCATCGCCGATGTCGGCGGATACCTTTTGGCAAGGCCTTGCTCGTACCGGCGGATCAGCATGTCCCCCCCCCCATGCCCGCCGCCGGGTTTCCCTCGGGCCGAACCTGATGGCCCCTGCCGCCTCCCGTCATGCGAATGATTGCGCCGGCCCACCAACGAGCCCTACCATCTCCGTGCCAGCCGCGAGGTCATGCGGTCTCGGCCCGGATGAGGTCCCCTCATGTTCGTGGACGAAGGTTGGAAGCCGCCGAGAGAACCATCGTGGGAGCCGCCAGCTCGCAAGCCTCCGCTCACGAAGGCCCAGGAGCGGGCGGTGGTCTGGATCATCGGGGTGAACGTGTTGCTCCTCTTTGTAGCACCCGTAGGCGGAGCGACCGTGATCCATGCTATCGCCGCGCTATTCGTGAGGGGCTGAGCGATGGATAGTAAGACGCAGATTTTAATCCTTGCAGTCTTGGTCGCACTTGCGATTGTTATATTTGACCGATTGCGGAACTGTGATCCAGCCTCATGCTCTTACCGAAAGGGGCCGACAGTGGCGTTGCCACGTTGATCGTGTCCGCTCGCCCGGCAGTAGCGACACGTTGTCGTCCGCAAGGGTATGCCGCGGCGTACAACTCGGCGACCGTTCTTGAGGCCGTTCGTAAGGGTTAGCATCGGCATACCGATCCTCCCCCGGTTTCGCTGACACCTTTGATACGCTCCTTGCGGGCGGGGAAGGTGATTGATGGCCAAGACGAGACGCGAGTTTGCTTCGCTGCACCTTCGGTGCCACGCCAGAGTTCAAACGCGAGGCGGTGGCCCTGCCGGAGAGCAGCGGCCGGCCGCCACCGCATCGTCCTCGGTGAGGAGCCGCGCCAATTCGCCCGCCTCGATCTCCGCATCCTTGGGCATGACCGACTGCCCAACTGGAGGGTAGGCCTCTCACCGCGCTTGAGCCGCTCCAAAGCCGCGAAGTGCGCCATACAGTCCCTTGGGACGCGCGAGCCTACTTGCTTCGCGATGGCCAGGGGGGCGTTCTGAGGCTCAACTTCCAGTCTGCCTTCCCCGACCACGGGGTGGCACGAAGGACCTTAGGTCCCCTGGAATCACGCGGCGGAAGTAGTACGATCCCAGCCTCTCGCGGAGGGGGTATGACCTCAATGCCATGAGTGGTTTGCACCACCGGACTGTATGACCGGCGTCTGCTAAGGCACTGATTTACGCGCTATCTCAGCCTAGGCAATGGCTGAGAAGCCTAATGGCGCGCCCTGCGGGAGTCGAACCCGCCTTTTCAGCGTGAAAGGCTGACGTCCTAACCGATAGACGAAGGGCGCTTGCTCGAGAGCGAGGGTTCTATAGGCGGCTTCTCCCGGCAGGGCAACCGGTGTTTCGCGGTGTTTCACGCTTGACGAACGGCATGGCGGTCGCTTTGTCGCTGCTCAGCATCGGCGCGGCGTTTCGATCGTGCCGTCAGACAGTGGATTACACCATGAATACGCGACGCGACGGGCCGGGCGGACCCCGCACCGGCCGCCCCGGTGGCCAACGCGACCGGTTTCGTCATGGTCCGCCCTCCTCCGGGCCGCGCGGGTCAAGCGGCGATCACGTCGTGCTCTATGGGTGGCACCCGGTGTCGCAGGCGCTGGCGAACGAGGGGCGCGGCCTGCATCGGTTGCTCGCCACCGAGAACGCCCTCGCGCGCCTGACCGAGGAGCTCGGCCAACTCCGGATCGACGCCGAACTGGTGCGCCCCAACGCGATCAACGCCCTGCTCGGGGCGGATGCCGTGCATCAGGGCCTCTATCTCGAAGCCGATCCCCTCCCCGGCCCGGATCTCGACGACCTTCCGGACGATGCGCTCCTGCTGGCGCTGGACCAGATCACCGACCCGCATAATGTCGGCGCCATCGTCCGTACCGCCGCCGCGTTCGGCGTCGCGGGCATCATCACCACGGCGCGGCATTCGCCCACCGCCACGGGCGTACTGGCCAAATCCGCCTCGGGCGGGCTCGAACACGTTCCCCTCGTGATCGTGCGCAACCTGTCCGATGCGCTCATCGATCTGGGCAAGCGCGGCTTCACCCGCATCGGTCTCGATTCGGAGGGAGAGGCCACCCTCGATTCCGTCGGGCCGAAGCGGCCCGCGGTGATCGTGCTCGGTGCCGAGGGCAAGGGACTGCGCCAGCGCACGCGGGACAATTGCGACGTCCTCGCCCGTATTCCGTTCAGCGGCGAGATCCGCAGCATCAACGTGTCGAACGCCGCCGCGATCACGCTCTATGCCTTGAGTGTGCGCGGCGATTGAGACCGAGCGACGCCGATCCCGACCGATGGTCCTCCTCGGCGCGATCGGCGGACGCCCGCCGCCGCGTAGGCAGACGGTGATGAGGTTCACTCACCACCGTCTGGTCTGAGGCCGCGATTCAGCGCCAGAACGGTTTCACGTCGAGCAGTTCCTCGTGTGCCTTCTCCGCCGCCTTGAGCAGATCGTTGGTGCGGGCTTCTCCGTCGGCGGCGGTGAGGCCGGCGGCGAACAGCGCGCGCCCGTCGATGCCGGAGGTCTCCCCGGTTTCGGCGCTCGCCAAGCTCGCGAGCACGGAATGGGCGGTGGCGAGGTCGTTGAGCGCGCCGAGATGGTCCTGCAGGTCCGAGAGGGCCGAGACGAACGCCTTGTGGTGCTTCTGCGCCTTCTTCTCCGCATAGAGCGAGGCGAAGAATTCCGCGCCGTAGCGCAGCTTCTTGGCTTCGATGCGCACCTCGTGGCGCGCCTCCGCATCGAGGCGCTGGAGATGGCGGCCGCGCTTGCGGATGCGCCGGCGGGCTTTGTCGAGCATGGCTTCGGCATGGTCGCGGGCGGAGACCGCCTCCCGCTTCGCATTGCCGCGCCACGGCCCGGTCTCGATCCAGGCGGACAGATCGAGGATCAGGCTGCGCCAGGCTTGCGATTCCAGGATCGTGAAGACGGTCCCGTAGGCGCGATCCCGCTCGGCTTCGAGGCGGATTCGCAGATCGTCGAGCCCCACCTCCTCCGGTCTCCGGGCCATCTCGTCGGCCAGGGTTTCGCTGAGGAAGACATCGAGGTTGCGGGCGTGCCCGAACGGCTCGGTGACGCGCTTGATCTCCTCCCGCAGGGTCGTGGCGGTGGGATCGCTCACGAGAATCGGCTTGAACAGGGTGAAGGCCGAGCGCAGCCGCCGCAGGGCGACGCGGATCTGGTGCAGCCCTTCCGGGTCGCGCGTCTTGAGGAAGACATCCTCGTTGAGCCGCAGATGGGTCAGGCAGGCGACGGCGATGGTGCGGAAGGCCGTGGCCGCCGAAGCGTCCCGGTCGAGCTTGACCGCTCCGGCCTTGCTCGGACGCCGCAGGCTCTCGCCGAGGATCCTGAAGCCGCGCTCGCTCTTCGACAAGACGCCGAGACGCAGGGGCACGGTCTCCGCGAGACTCTGCGCCAGGAAGAACAGGTCCGCCGGATCGCCCTCGATCAGTTCGAGTTCGAGTTCCCAGATGGGCGCGTCGCCGACCGGCGTCTCCACCCGCCCCTGGTCGAGGGTGGCCGAAATGCGCGAGTGTCCGTGGGCGACGGCCCGGGTGGTACGTTCGATGATGGTGGTGACGACGGCGGCGAGGTCGGGCGAGGACGCGCTGGCGAGTACCTCCGGCACCGGCGTCTCCTCGAGGAGCGACAGGTCCGGTGTCGGGCCGTCCACGGCCCATTCCCATTCCGAGCGGTCGAACAAGCCGGCCGCCGAAGATGCGGCCTTCACCGTCTGGACGTGACGCTCCCCATGCCGGCGAACCCGCAGGGTCATCCCCTTGCGGTGAAGCGCCCGGTCGGCCGTGTCGTAATAGGTGGCGGACAGGAACTCGGCCTCCGTCGGCTGCTCGACGGCAAGCAGCGGGTGGCGTGCCAACTCCGCCAGTTCCGCGGCGCCGCAATCCAGCTTCAGCTCGACTTCCCTCGGGGTACCCATCGATCGTCCTGTTCTGTGATCCGGTATGACGGGCGCCAACGCCCGAGGACCGGGTGTGGATCATCCATGGGCTTCGACGGGCACGCAAGCGGGCCATGTCGTTGCCCGGATGGACAAACCCGAGAATTCCCGTAGCTGAGACGGGGTGGCCCGGTTGGTCTGGCCTCGATCCGGGGAATCGGATCTTAGGCGAGAGATCACACGGGATCGTAAGGGTTCGATGACGGTGGACCGGGTGAGGGCCGATCGGCTCCTGGTCGAGGGTGGCCATTTCGAGAGTCGGGCGAGGGCCCAGGCTGCGATCGAGGCGGGCCTCGTCACCGCCGACGACCGCCCCGTGACCCGCGCCTCCGACAGGCTCGACCCCAGGGCGCGGATCGTGGCAAGCGCGCCGCACCCCTTCGTCTCGCGCGGCGGGCTTAAGCTGCAGGCCGCGCTGGCGGCGTTCGGATTCGATCCGGCCGGGCTCGTCTGCCTCGATGTCGGCGCGTCCACCGGCGGCTTCACCGACGTGCTGCTGAAAGCCGGTGCCGGGCATGTCTATGCCGTCGATGTCGGCCGCGACCAGCTGCATGCCTCCCTGCGCGGCGATCCCCGCGTGACCAGCCTCGAGGGCCGGGACGTGCGTGGCCTCGACACCGCGGCGATCCCGCTCGCACCGTCCCTGGTGGCGGTCGATGTCAGCTTCATCGCCCTTCGCCTTGTCCTGCCCGCAATCGTGCCGCTCATGGCTCCCGGTGCGGCCCTGGCGGCATTGATCAAGCCTCAATTCGAGGCGGGGCGCGACCGGGTCGGGCGCGGCGGCATCGTGCGCGACGAGGCCGTCCACCAGGCGGTCTGCGAGGAGGTGACGAACCTCGTCACCGATCTCGGCCTGTCGGTCCTCGGCCTCATCCCCTCCCCTGTCGCCGGTGGCGACGGCAATCGCGAGTTCCTCATCGGGGCACGCTCGACGGTGCGCCCATGACGGACACGACCATGACCGAACAACAGACCCTTCGTACCGTCGACATCGCGCGCCTCGGGCAGCGCGGCGACGGCATGGCGACGGACGGCACCGTCGTCCCCTATGCCCTGCCCGGCGAGCGCGTCTCGATCCGCAAGGACGGCGCGCGCGTGTCCCTCGTCGCGGTGGAAACGCCCTCCCCGGACCGGATCGACCCGTTCTGCGGCTATTTCGGAACCTGCGGAGGCTGCGCGGTCCAGCATCTCGCGCCAGAGCCCTACGCCGCCTGGAAGCGGGGCAACCTCGCGCAGGGACTGGCCCAGGCCGGAATCGACGTGCCATGCGAGCCCGCGCGCGATGCCCATGGGTCGGGCCGCCGCCGGCTGACGCTCCACGTGCGCGAGATCGACGGCAAGGGCGTCGCCGGGTTGATGGAGGCGCGCAGTCACGCCCTCGTGGCCATCGACCATTGCCCCATCACCGTCGAGCAGCTCCACCGGGCGCCGGCCGTCGCGCGGGCGCTGAGCGCTCCCCTCGGCCACGGCCGCAAGCCCCTCGACGTCGCCTTCACCGCCACCGAAGCCGGCCTCGACGTGGACCTGCGCGGGCACGGCCCGGTG
>NZ_VRVC01000119.1:0-15491 GCF_008040005.1 Methylobacterium sp. WL19 | reverse complement strand
GCGATTGATCCCGCCCGGAACCGGGGCCCTGCCCGGCACCGGCGGGACCTCGGGCGGCCCGGGCGGGATCAATCGCTAACCTGACCGGCACATCCGTATCGCCGCCCTTCCACAATTCTGAAACTCGAAAGGCTACGCTATGCCTATCCGCGCGACGCTCGTTTTCGCAGGTCTCGCATCTTTCACGGTTCTAGCGACTGGCGTGGGTACGGCCGAAGCATCGTGCCTGCGACAGGTCACCAACCGGTCCACATTCACCCTGGTGGTGGGCCAGGAGGGTAGTCCCACCGTGACGGTTCGCCCCGGCACCTCGCGGACGATCAGGATCGACGGGCCCGCCCCTGTGGATATCTCGGGCTATTGCGGCCGAGGGCTGCGCGGTGGCGTGCCCCTCGGACAACCTGTCCTTCGACGAAGCTTCGCTGTGACCGCCGTGAAGGACCGCTGCTTCTACCAGGTCGGCAATGGCTTCTTTGAGCGTGAGCTTGGTTCGAGCTATTTCCCGCGTGAAGATGCCGGCGCTTTTGCCCTCAATAATCCGCGTCAGGGAGATCTCGCACTCGGTCCGTCCGCTGCCGCCTGCGCCGCCATCCGCTGAACGACGAGCTGGAACGAGAAAGGCCCGCATGATGGCATGCGGGCCTTTCTTCATAGAGCCTCTTACCCAGGAATCAGTAAGTAGCGACCTTCCGGTTGATGACGAGCGCGCTCAGGGTCGCGACCGCGCCGGACAGGAGATAAACGCCGACCCAGGCCAGACCGAACCGGCTCGACAGGCTGAGGGCCACGAGCGGCGCGAAGCCGGCTCCGATCAGCCATGCGAGGTCGGAGGTAAGCGCAGCGCCCGTATAGCGGTAGCGCGTCCCGAGATTCTCGGTCACCGATCCTGAGGTCTGGCCGTAGGAGAGGCCGAGCAGACCGAAGCCGACGAGGACGTAGATCGTCTGCCCGGTCTCGCTATCGCCGAACAGCAGGGGCGCGAGGATGCTAGCGAGGCTGAACAGGCCGATGAGGCTGGCTGCGATTCCCACCAGTCTGCGCCGGCCCACCTGATCCGCCACGATTCCCGAGATCACGATCGCGCCAGCAAAGACGATGGAGCCGACGAACTGCACCAGCAGGAACTCGCCGGCCGAGCGTTTCGTGAACAAGGTGATCCAGCTGATCGGGAAGATGCTGACGAGGTGGAACAGCGCGAAACTCGCCAGCGGCACGAAAGCGCCGATGAGGACGGTCCGGCCCTGTGCGCGAATCATCTCCCAGACCGGGGTCGGGGCGAGTTCACGGGTCTCGAGCAGCTGAGTGAACTCCTCCGTCGCGACGAGGCGAAGCCGGGCGAAGAGGGCGACCACGTTCACCGCGAAGGCGACGTAGAACGGATACCGCCAGCCCCAATCCAGGAAGTCGTCCATGGTCAGATTGGCGAGGAAGAACGAGAATAGGGCACTGGCGAGCCCGAAGCCGATGGGCGCTCCGAGCTGCGGGATCATCGCGTACCAGCCCTTGCGATCGCTGGGTGCCTTGATCGACAGGAGCGAAGCCAGGCCGTCCCAGGCTCCCCCGAGGGCGAGCCCCTGCCCTATCCGGAAGGCGGCGAGCAGCCAGATCGAGGCCATGCCGATGCTGTGATAAGTCGGCAGAAAGGCGATCGACACCGTAGAGCCGCCGAGCAGGAACAGGGCGATGGTCAGCTTCACGCCCCGCCCGTGCCGCCGGTCTATCTCCATGAAGATCACCGAACCGATGGGCCGTGCGACGAAGGCGAGGGCGAAGAGAGCGAACGCGTAGAGAGTGCCATCCAGCGCCGGCACGAACGGGAAGAAGACTTTCGGGAAGATCAATACCGAGGCGATGCCGAAGACAAAGAAGTCGAAGAACTCCGACGTCCGGCCGATGAGGACGCCGACGGCAATGTCGCCGGGGGCGACTTCGGGTTCGGTAGCGCCGGCCCGGGCACCTGTGCTCAGATGCTGCGGGGTCTGCAACGCGTAATCTTGGCTCATGGACGGCCACATTCGCTGCTTGAAGGGTGGGAGGACACGCCGCACTTGGCGCGCCCCTGTGTTCCGATTATGAAGGCTTGTTGCACTGCGGCAAAGCGATGCAACGGCACGTTTCGCGGATCGCTATGGCATATTGTCCGCGATTGATGCTCCCCTTCTTACTGCCTCTCGTCAGAGAAATCAGCTATGCTCTAAACGCCCGGCTGATTGAAGCCGCAGGCCCTTGCCAGGGCGCCTTTGCACTGCGCAGGAGAAGCCCGTATCGAACCGGTGTCGCGGTAAGCGGTCCGGTCCGAACCGCCGCTTCTCGTAAACCAGATGTTTCCTCCCGACGTTCCGTCCACGGACGTCTCACTGCAGCCGGTCGGATGTCATCCAGATCCTTGCGCGCTCTCGCTATCCTGCCTCTCGTGGCCCTTCTGTCGGGCTGCAACATGGTCGTCATGCAACCCGCGGGCGACATCGCCGCGCGCCAGCGTGACCTGATCGTTGCCTCGACGGGGCTGATGCTGCTGATCATCTTACCCGTGATCGCATTCACGCTCTTCTTCGCCTGGCGCTACCGTCAGTCGAACACCGAAGCCGAGTACGATCCGGACTGGCACCACTCGACGCAGCTCGAGGTGCTGATCTGGTCCGCCCCGCTCGTGATCATCATCGCCCTTGGCGCGCTGACCTGGATCAGCACGCATACGCTCGATCCCTACCGGCCCCTCAGCCGCATCGACGCCTCGCGGCCCCTCTCGCCGGATGTGAAGCCGTTGACCGTGGAGGTCGTGGCCCTCGACTGGAAATGGCTGTTCTTCTACCCCGATCTCGGCATCGCCACGGTGAACGAGCTCGCGGCACCGGTGGATGTACCGATCAACTTCAAGATCACCTCGGCCTCCATGATGAACTCGTTCTTCATCCCAGCGCTGGCGGGGCAGATTTACGCCATGGCCGGCATGGAGACGAAGTTGCACGCCGTCATCAACAAGGCTGGCGTCTATGAAGGCTTCTCGGCCAATTACAGCGGCGAGGGCTTCTCGCGGATGAACTTCAAGTTCCACGGCGTAACCCAGGAAGGGTTCGACCAGTGGGTGGCCAAGGCGAAAGCCGAAGGTAAGGAGCTCACCCGCGACGCCTTCATCGCGCTGGAAAAGCCGAGCGAGCGTGAGCCGGTGAGCTACTACTCCTCCGTCGCGCCAGGCCTCTACAACGCGATCCTCAACATGTGTGTCATCGAGGGTAAGATGTGCATGGGCGAGATGATGAGCATCGATTCAAAGGGCGGCGCCGGCAAGGAAAGCCACGCCAACCAAGAGCGGCTCCGCTACGACAACCGTCATGCCGTCCGCGGCGAGGAGGCGCAGGGTGCGACGTTCCCTGCCTCCGAGAAGAAGCCGCGTACCCAAGAGGTCGACCCCGCCAAGGGGCATGACCACCACCACGACCATTCCGGGCCGGACACGAAACAAAGCGACCCTGCCCCGGCACAATTGAACCGCTAGGCCGACGCGATGACGCGCGGCCTTCGGGACAGGCGCGTCACGGCGACGGCACCACTAAATTGAACCCATGAGAGACGGGTACCGAGTCGATCGGTACGTCCCCTCGCCGACAACCGGGAACGAAGCGATCCCATGTTTGCCAATCTCGATCTTCAGAAGCTCGTCTTCGGGCGCCTGACTCTCGAAGCCATCCCATATCACGAGCCGATCCTGCTCGTGACCTTCATCGGCGTCGCCATCGGTGGCGTCGGGCTTCTGGGCCTCATCACCTACATGCGCTGGTGGGGTCCGCTGTGGCGCGACTGGTTCACCTCCGTCGACCACAAGA
This sequence comes from Methylobacterium sp. WL19, assembly GCF_008040005.1. Classification (NCBI taxonomy): domain Bacteria; kingdom Pseudomonadati; phylum Pseudomonadota; class Alphaproteobacteria; order Hyphomicrobiales; family Methylobacteriaceae; genus Methylobacterium; species Methylobacterium sp. WL19. The sequence continues at coordinate 11,667 of NZ_VRVC01000119.1, read as the reverse complement.
AGATCGGCATCATGTATGTGGTGCTCGCCCTGGTGATGCTGCTTCGCGGCTTCTCCGATGCGCTCCTCATGCGTTCGCAACAGGCCATGGCGTTCGGTGCCAACGAAGGCTATCTGCCGCCGCATCATTACGACCAGATCTTCACCGCCCATGGCGTGATCATGATCTTCTTCGTGGCGATGCCCCTGGTCACCGGCCTGATGAACTTCGTCGTGCCGCTGCAGATCGGCGCGCGCGACGTGTCGTTCCCGTTCCTCAACAATTTCAGCTTCTGGATGACCGTCAGCGGTGCCGCGACGATCATGGCCTCGCTGTTCGTCGGCGAGTTCGCCCGCACCGGATGGCTCGCCTATCCCCCGCTCTCCGGCCCTGCCGGCAGCCCGGGCGTGGGCGTCGACTATTACATCTGGGGTCTCCAGATCGCCGGTATCGGCACCCTGCTGTCGGGTATCAACCTCATCGCCACCATCGTGAAGATGCGTGCCCCCGGCATGACGATGATGAAGATGCCGATCTTCACCTGGACCGCCCTCTGTACGAACATCCTCATCGTCGCCGCCTTCCCGGTCCTCACGGCCGTTCTCGCGCTGCTCTCCCTCGACCGCTACGTGGGCACGCACTTCTTCTCGAACGACCTCGGCGGCAACCCGATGATGTACGTGAACCTCATCTGGATCTGGGGTCACCCGGAGGTCTACATCCTGATCCTGCCGGCCTTCGGCGTCTTCTCGGAGATCGTCTCGACCTTCTCCGGCAAGCGGCTCTTCGGCTACGCGTCCATGGTCTACGCCACCGTGGTCATCACGATCCTGTCCTACCTCGTCTGGCTGCACCACTTCTTCACGATGGGCTCGGGAGCCTCCGTGAATTCGTTCTTCGGCATCACGACGATGATCATCTCGATCCCGACGGGGGCGAAGCTCTTCAACTGGCTCTTCACCATGTACAAGGGCCGCATCCGCTTCGAGGAGCCGATGCTCTGGGCCATCGGCTTCATGGTGACCTTCACCATCGGCGGAATGACCGGCGTTCTGCTCGCCGTGCCCCCGGCCGATTTCGTGTTGCACAACAGTCTGTTCCTCATCGCCCACTTCCACAACGTCATCATCGGCGGCGTGCTGTTCGGCATGCTGGCCGGCATCACCTACTGGTTCCCGAAGGCCTTCGGCTTCCGGCTCGACCCGTTCTGGGGGAAGATGTCGTTCTGGTTCTGGCTCTCGGGCTTCTACTTCGCCTTCATGCCGCTCTACGTCCTCGGCCTCATGGGCGTGACCCGCCGCGTCCAGCATTTCGACGACCCGTCGCTGCAGATCTGGTTCATCATCGCCGCCTTCGGCGCCGGTCTGATCGCACTCGGCATCCTCTCCTTCATCATCCAGCTCGTGGTGAGCTTCATGCGGCGCGAAGCATTGCGTGACCACACCGGCGATCCGTGGGGCGGCCGGACCCTCGAATGGTCGACCTCCTCCCCGCCGCCGGACTACAACTTCGCCTTCACGCCGGTGATCCACGACCACGATGCGTGGTCGGACATGAAGCGTCGCGGCTATGCGCGACCGCTCAAGGGCTTCCGTCCGATCCACATGCCGAAGAACACCGGTACGGGCATGATCCTGGGTATCCTCAGCATCGGCTTCTCGTTCGGTATGATCTGGTACATCTGGTGGCTTGCGGCGCTGACCTTCATCGCCATGGCCGTCGTCGCCATCGGTCACACGTTCAACTACAACCGCGACTTCTACATCTCGGCCGACGCCGTCATCGGTACCGAGACTGAACGGACGCGGATGCTCGAAGGTCGGGTCTGAGAACCATGGCGTCGCACTCCCCCACCCTCGCCAAGGACGGCGAGGCACCCTCCTTCTACATGGAGGAGGATCACCATCCCGAAGGCGGCACCATGCTCGGCTTCTGGATCTACCTGATGAGCGATTGCCTCATCTTTGCGGCCCTGTTCGCCACATACGCCGTTCTCGGTCGCAACTATGCGGCGGGTCCGTCCCCGAAGGACCTGTTCGACCTGCCGCTGGTGGCGCTGAACACCTCGATGCTGCTGTTCTCCTCCATCACCTATGGCTTTGCCATGCTGGAGATGGCCAAGGGCGAACAACGGCGGATGCAGCTCTGGCTCGGCGTGACCGGCCTGTTCGGCCTCGCCTTCATCGGGCTCGAACTCTACGAGTTCGCCCACCTCATCCATGAGGGCGCCGGACCCCAGCGTAGCGCCTTCCTGTCGTCGTTCTTCACGCTGGTAGGCACCCACGGCCTGCACGTGACCCTCGGCCTCGTCTGGCTCATCGTCCTGATGGTTCAGACCGAACGGAAGGGCCTGATCCCGGAGAACCAGCGGCGCCTTCAGTGCCTGTCGATGTTCTGGCACTTCCTCGACGTCATCTGGATCGGCGTCTTCACCTTCGTCTATCTCATGGGAGTGCTGCAATGAGCGCCGCCAGCCAGTCCGCCCATGCCGCTGACCATGAAGAGGACGTGAAGGGCCACGGCGACCAGAGCGGTCATGGCTCCTTCAAGGGCTACGTCACCGGCTTCGTGCTCTCCGTCATCCTCACCGCCATTCCGTTCTGGCTGGTGATGGGCGATGTGCTTGGAAACCCCCGCCTCACGGGCCTTGTCATCATGGGCTTCGGCGTGGTGCAGATCGTGGTCCACATGGTCTACTTCCTCCACATGAACACCAAGTCCGAGGGTGGGTGGACGATCCTGGCGCTGATCTTCACCCTGACGCTCGTGGTGATCACGCTCACGGGCTCCGTCTGGGTGATGTATCATCTGAACACCAACATGATGCCGATGACGCCGACCAGCCTCCATCAGCACCATTAGCGCATCGCCCCGGAACGGTATTCTGTTCGCTAGACAGACGATGCGACATCGGAAGCCCATGGCCCCGTCCCGGATGCGAAATCCGCGGCGGGGCCATGGATTTTGTGCCGACCCGCTTCGATGAATACGGGGAGATCCTCGCGACGCGCGACGCCGACGCTTGTCGCGGTCGGCGTCCTGACACTCGTGGTCGTGGTGGCTTTCGCGGCACTCGGGACATGGCAGGTGCAGCGCCGCGCGTGGAAGCACGACCTGATCGCCCGGGTCGACGCGAGGATCCAAGCCGATCCGGTCCCCGCCCCAGGGCGCGCGGACTGGCCCGCGCTCGATGTCGGGACAGACGCCTACAAGCGCGTCGTCGCCACCGGGACCTTCGCATATGACCGGGAGACCCTGGTCCAGGCGGTCACGGAACTCGGCGGCGGTTTCTGGGTGATGACGCCGCTGGTGGGGGCCGATGGTTCCACCATCCTTGTCAATCGCGGCTTCGTTCCGGCGCAGATGCGCGATGCCGCGACCCGCGAGATCGGTCGGCGGGCGGGTGAGGGCCGCGTCACTGGTCTGCTGCGCTTGTCCGAGCCCGGTGGCGGTTTCCTCCGCCGCAACGACCCCGCTGCCGATCGCTGGTACTCACGCGATGTGGCGGCCATCGCCGCTTCGCGTGGCCTCGGCCCGACCGCGCCCTACTTCATCGATGCCGATGCGGAGCCCAATCCCGGCGGGTATCCCGTGGGCGGGCTCACCGTGGTCGCCTTCAGCGACAACCACCTCGTTTACGCGCTGACTTGGTATGCGCTCGCCATCATGGCGGCGGCCGGTGGCGCTTACGTGATCCGCGACGGGATGCGCCGGCGCGACGCCTGAGCGTTCAGCCCTCCTCCGGAACCCAGCCGATGGACTGCCGGAGGAATCCCATGCCGAGGGCGAGGAAAGCGGCCGTTTCGGAATTGTCCTTGCCATAGCCGTGGCCGCCGGCCGCCGGCTCGAAGAAGGCCGGGTCGTAGCCGAGATGGCGCAGCTTCTCCGCCATCTTGCGGGCATGCCCCGGATGGACGCGGTCGTCCCGTCGTGTGGTGGCGATGAGGATCGGGGGATAGGGCTTGCCCGCTTCAGCCGTGTGATAGGCCGAGATGGCGCCGAGGAAACTCCAATCCGCCTCCACATCGGGGTCGCCGTATTCGGCGATCCAGCTCGCGCCCGCCAGGAGTTTCGAATAGCGCCGCATGTCGATGAGGGGGATCGTGCAGAACAGGGCGCCGAAGCGCTCGGGGTAGCGGGTCAGCATGTTGGCGATGAGGAGGCCGCCATTCGAGCCGCCCTGCGCGGCGATGCGCTGGGGTTTCGTGATGCCGCGCGCCACGAGATCCGCCGCCACCGCCGCGAAATCGTCATGCGCCAGCGCCTTGCCCTCGCGCCGGCCGGCCTGATGCCAGCGGGTGCCGAACTCGCCGCCGCCACGGATGTTGGCGACGACGCCGATGCCGCCCTTCTCCAGCCAGAGTTTGCCGAGCACGGCCTGGTAGGTGGGAAGCAGCGAGATCTGGAAGCCGCCATAGGCTGACAGATGCACGGGCGTGTCACCGCTTGCCTCGGCGGGGCCGACCTGGACGTAGGGGATGCGCTCGCCGTCCACCGAGACGGCCTCGTGGCGGGTGACCGTCAACCCTTTGGTATCGAAGGCCGATGGCGTCGTGCGCAGGATGGTGGGAGCCGAGAGATCGCCGGGGATCGACAGCAGCGTCGGCGGCGTCAGCGGATCCTGAACCATGGCGAGGAGCGACCCGTCCGACTCGCTCGGCTCGGAATCGAAGGGCCAGACCGAGACGCTGCCGATCTCGGGCAGGCCCGGAAGGCCGAGGCGCTTCCAGCCGCCCTCCTCTGGTTCAAACACGCTGTAGGACGGGCGCAGATCGTCGAGGGCGTCGACGATGAGGCGCGGCCCGGCCCAGGACACGTTCTGCAGCGCCCTGCGGTCGGAGGGCGTCCACAACACGGTGAAGGCGCGATCCCCGTCGAGGAAGGCCGGTAGGCCGATGGCCAGGACCGTATCGGGCACGTGGAGCGCGCCGCCGATGCTCCAGTCCGAGCGGGTCCGGATGACGAGATGGTCGCCATGGAGGGAGATTTCGGCGTCGGTGGGGGCGTCGATGCGGTGAGTCGGCCCAGTTCGGTCGCCGATATGCAGGATGCCGTCGAAGAAGCCGGTGCGCTCCATGAACACCACGTGCTCGGAGGGCGCGGCGTGGTCGACCTCGCCCCACAGGCCCATATTCTCGGGCGCGGTCTCGAACAGGATGGTGGCCGCGAGCGGGTCCTGGCCGCGCGTCCAGAGCCGAACCGTGCGCGAATAGCCGGAGCGGGTGGCCATGCCCTCGCCGAGGGCGCTGGAAAGGATCAGCGTGTCGCGGTCGAGCCAATCGGCCCCGCCTTTCGCCTCGGGCAGGGTGAAACCGTCGGCGACGAAGCTGAGCGTCGGCAGGTCGAATTCGCGCAGGATGGTGGCGTCGCCCCCTCCCCGGCTCAGCTTCAGCAGGGCGCGGTCATGGGTGCCGGGGATGAGCGTCGCGCCGCCCCAAACCCAATCCACGCCTTCGGTTTTCGCCAGGGCGTCGATGTCGAGGAGGGTCTCCCAGGCGGGGGTGCCGGCGCGGTAGGAGGCTTCGTCGGTGCGCCGCCACAGGCCGAGGGGATGCTCGGCATCGCGCCAGATGTTGTAGAGGAGATGGCCGCGCCGTGACACGAGGGGGATCTTGTCAGGCCGGTCGAGGATGGCCTTCACCGCCTCGCGGTCGCGCTCCATGACAGGGTCGGTGAAGCGCGCCAGCGTCTCGGCATTGCGCGCCTCGACCCAGGCGACGGCGTCTTCACCCTCCACCTCTTCGAGCCAGAGATGGGGGTCGTCATCGGGGTCGGCGCGGGTGGGGCGGGGGTCGAAGGTGGGTGTCGTCGGCTCGCTCATGCCCCGAAACTAGGGCGATTCCACCGGAATGGCGACGGCTTTCGAGCGGAATCGGACCCCCCTTTCGACCGGTACGCGACGGGGCTTGGCGCGAATCTCTAACCCTCGAGCGTTCCCCAGCTCGGCTTCCAGGCGCTTTGCGGATCGATGACCACGATTTCCATGCCGCCCTCGTTGGCCACGTGGACGGCGATGCCGAAGGCCTGGGCGATGGGAAGCACCCCGGTGGTGCTGAACTGGCGTCCGTCGGCGAGCTTCACTTCGCCCTTCACCTCGCCGTCGGCCTTCGACAGGCAGAGCGTGACCGCGCTGACGACGGGGGCGTGAACGCGCCGGAAGACGTTGGGCATCGAGAGACCTTCGGACTGTGTCGCGACAAACGAAAAGGGCGGCACGAGGCCGCCCTTTCCAAAACTCGAGAGAACCGAAACGCTCAGCGCTTCGAGAACTGGAAGCTGCGGCGAGCCTTCTTGCGGCCGTACTTCTTGCGCTCGACCACGCGGCTGTCGCGGGTCAGGAAGCCTTCGCGCTTCAGGGGGGCGCGGAGTTCCGGCTCGTAATAGGTGAGCGCCTTGGACAGGCCGTGACGGACGGCGCCGGCCTGGCCGGAGAGACCGCCGCCATGCACCGTGACCGTGATGTCGTACTGGTCGACGCGGTTGGCGATGGTGAGCGGCTGGCGCAGGATCATGCGCAGCACGGGGCGGGCGAAGTAGGTCTCGACCGTGCGGCCGTTGACCACCACGGTGCCGTTGCCGGGCTTGATCCAGACGCGGGCGACCGCGTCCTTGCGCTTGCCGGTGGCATAGGCGCGGCCCTGGGCGTCGAGCTTCTGAACGTGGACGGGAGCCGCGTTCTCGGGATCTTCGACGTTGGCGCGGTTCAGGTCGGAGAGGGACTGGAGGGTCGCCATGATCAAGCGCTCACGTTCTTGCGGTTGAGGCTGCCGACGTCGAGCGCCTGCGGCTGCTGGGCGGTGTGGGGATGCTCGGTGCCCTTGTAGACCCGGAGGTTGCCCATGATCTGGCGGAACAGCGGTCCACGGGGGAGCATGCGCTCCACGGCCTTCTCGACCACGCGCTCGGGGAACCGGCCGTCGAGGATGAACTTCGCGGTCCGCTCCTTGATGCCGCCCGGGTAGCCGGTGTGGTGGTAATACACCTTCTGCTCGCGCTTGCGGCCGGTGAACTTCACCTTCTCGGCGTTGATGACGATGACGTTGTCGCCGCAATCGACGTGGGGCGTGTAGGAAGGCTTGTGCTTTCCACGCAGGCGCATCGCGATGATGGTGGCGAGCCGGCCGACGACCAGACCCTCCGCATCGACGATGATCCACTTCTTGTCGACGTCGGCGGGCTTCAGAGAAAAGGTCTTCATCCCGTGGCGTTCCGTATGATGTCTTGCAAAACGATGCGCCGCCACGTGAGACACGCAGCGGCGTTGGAGGCTGCAATACGGGGCGACGGGTGAGTCGTCAAGGCATTTCCGATGAGGGAAATCGGCAAAAACCTCAAGGAAACGAGGTGTTTCGGGGTTGAGGTATCAGGATACCGCATCCTTCGCGCTCCCCTCCCACCCGCGACCTCATCCTGAGGCGCCCGCGCCCGCGGGCCTCGAAGGAGCCCTCCAGCCATCTTGCGTGATCTGGACCCCTCCTTCGAGGCCTCCGCTGCGCTGCGGCGCCTCAGGATGAGGTGGATGGGTGGGAATGGCCGGCCGCTTCGGCGGGTTCGAGACTGGGCACGTCGCCATCGGTCAGCGAGATCGGCTGAAACGTGAGGAAGCTTGACTGTCGGGGGCTGGGCTATCCGGCACCGGCTCCCCCCTCTCCCCTCTGCGGGAGAGGGTGGCCTACGGAGTGGGTCGGGTGAGGGGAGCGCCCTATCCGGAGAGGTCGCCCCCTCTCCCGGTCGCTCCGCGACCACCCTCCCCCACAGAGGGGGGAGGGTCACGTGCTCACCGCTCCGGCGGGATCGAGTACGTCCCCGTGGCGTGGCAGACGAGGTCGTCGGAGCCGGTGGCGAAGAGGCGTGCCTCCCCCACCGCGAGGCGCTTGCCGAGCTTGAGGAGCGTGGCCTCGGCGACGAGGCCGGTGGGGCCGGGTTTCCTCAGGAAGTTAAAGGAGAGGTTCGTCGTCACGGCCAAACCCACCGGGCCGATATTGGCGAGGATCGCCGCGTAGAGGGCGTAATCGGCGAGCGCCATCATGGCCGGGCCGGAGATCGTGCCGCCGGGGCGCAGGAAGCGCTCGTGATGGTCGAGCCGCATCCGCGCGGAGAGCGGACCCACCGATTCGAGGTGGAAGGCCGGCCCGTCATGGTTCATCTGCGGGAAGTCCCGCTCCAGAAAGGCGATGGTCTCAGGAAGGCTCATGCGCGTCGTCATGGCTCGCCTTGCAGCACGGGGCGCGATGGCGGACAAGTCTATGAGCCCGTCACGCAAGAGTCCCGATGACCGACACCGTCGCCGTCCGCCATGATCCGTCGCGCCATGACCGCTATCCCGATGCGCTGATCCGCCGGCTCCTCACGGAGACGAAGACCATCGCCCTCGTGGGCGCGTCCGCGAACCCGGCCCGGCCGAGCTGGATCGTGCTGAAATACCTGCTGTCGCGGGGCTACGACGTGATCCCGGTCAATCCCGGCCTCGCCGGGCAGATGCTGCTGGGCAAGCCCGTCGCCGCCCGCCTCGCCGACCTCCCCGGCCCCGTCGACATGGTCGAAATTTTTCGGAACTCCGACGCGGCCGGAGGCCTCGTGGACGAAGCCCTCGCCCTGCCGGTGCGGCCGAAGATCGTCTGGATGCAGCTTGGCGTCCGCGACGATGCCGCCGCCGCCCGCGCCGAGGCGGCGGGCGTCACCGTGGTGATGAACCGCTGCCCCAAGATCGAGTACGGGCGGATCTCCGGTGAGATCGGCTGGACCGGGGTGAATTCTCGGATCTTGAGTTCGAAGCGGCCGGTTTTGGGGGGTAAGGGGGTTCAGAGGCTGACGATTGATCGGGGATGAGATCGAATAATTGTGCGGTTTTCTTGTAACAATATTTTTCAGTTCTTTTAAGTGGGCTGCTATGAAGATCTTGATTGTCCGCCTCTTTTTGCCTCTTCAGAGATAATATCAAGTGACTTTTCGTGCTGAGAAGCTGCAGTAATCGCTTTAATGATTTCTTCTCTAGGTAGTTTTTCAAGCCGAGATCTAACAATTCCGAAGCGTTCTGCTCCCAGAATTATTAGGTGTGCCTTCGTCAATGCTGGATTAATTAATACTTTCTGAACTTCTTCGGTTGATAGGCCGCTGAAATCGATTTCGTCATCAAAGTCGAAGCCACCTTGATCTACGAATTTCTCCGCTGCCGTTGAAACAGAAGCTAGTTTGGCTTCGGCTAGAATAGTTGCTAGATTTAGCAGCGCCTCACCCATCGCAGGATTGCCAGTTATAGGATCCTTCATTGCGACAGAGAGATGTTTTAAGTAACGTCCCACATCAGCCGCCGAAATGCCTTTGTTCTTTTTTTTATTTGATCGTTGCTTTATCATAGCGCATCAATCCGCGTTTTTAAGGCCGCTGTAAGGCGTTGATACATCCCATTTAGTCCCCGGCTTCCGATGTTTTGCGTATGTCCCTTGTCATATACTGGAACTCCTTCGGCAAGTGCCTGTGAAATCCCTGTCCCGTCCTCAATGTACGGTTGGACAAGATACGATTTCCAAAAGCGCTGTAGTGACGCTAAATGTTGCGTGTGGTCATCGGTATAACCAGAGTTAGCAGGGCCATGAGTTTTTATTCTTGTGATTGCAACGCCTGCAAGTTTTGTGTCAGGGACATGCATCGACCGAGGCGTGCCTAATGCTGCAAGTGCCTTGAGGCGGCTGTCAATGCCGGTTCGGACCATTTGAAATAGATGAGGTGCGCCACGTTCCATGACTGCTTCAGGAATGACGGGAATAATATAGCCATGGCTTGCAGCAATAGCGTTCTGCGAGACTATTTTTGTCGCTGGTGGACAGTCAAATATAATGTAATCGAATTCACTATCAATGCCTGACTCTTCAAGCCATCTGCAGACCAGAGTTCTTTTATTCCATTCTGAAGAAATTGCATTACCATGATGTGATGCTGTTAATTCAATTTCGATGTCGTCCAACTGCAAGCTAGCAGGAACGACTTTCAAGTTTTTGTAATGAGTAGGATTTAGTTGGGTCGCAGACACTATGTCTGATCCGGGCATCGAAGGACTTTGCCCGATGAAAGGTTTAAATATCTCGTTTGCAGTTTTGTTGGATTTTACTTTTGCATTCCATTCTTGCGGACCAAGGCAAAGTATAGAAATACTGCTTTGGTGATCCATATCTACAACCAAAACTTTTGCAGGCGAATGAAAGCGCACTAATCCGGCAGCTAGCTGAAATGCTAACGTAGTTTTACCAACTCCGCCTTTAAAGTTAATCACGCTAATTCTTTTTGCCACTACATTGGTCCTTTAATTGACAAAAATCTTTGCAAGAAGGTTTTGAATGCAATCACTCTTCTGCGGGCGCGTTTGAATTTTCGAGCGCGAAAAAGCTGATGATTCTCTAGATTTATATAACGGATTTGCGCGTTTCCGGCATGAGAAAAACTGCAGTGAAGCTCGCCCCAGCCGCCACAGCCAGATACAACCCAACCCAACCGATCCCGCCCCACTCACTCAGCCGCTGCGCCAGATACGGCGCGGCGGAGGCGCCCAGGATGCCGGCGAGGTTGTAGGTCACCGAGGCGCCCGTGTAGCGGACGCGGGTGGGGAAGAGCTCGGGCAGCAGGGCGCCCATGGGGCCGAACAGCCAGCCCATGGCGAAGAGGCCCAGACACAGGAAGCCGAGCACCAGGCCGCCCTGCCCGCTCCCCAGCATCGGGCCGAGCAGTAGGCCGAGGGACGCGGTGAAGGCGAGGCCGGTGAGGAGGACGGGGCGGCGACCGTAACGGTCGGCGGCCCAGCCCGAGAGCGGGATGCCGAGGCCCATGAACAGCACGGCGACGCATTCGAACAGCAGGAAGGTCGGGCGGGTAAAGCCGAGTTTCGAGACGCCGTAGCTCAGGGCGAAGACGGTGGAGAGGTAGAACACCGCGTAGCAGGCCACCATGGCGAAGGTGCCGAGCAGCGTCGCCTTGATGTATTTCGTGAAGATGACGGCCAGCGGCACGCGCTCGGGCGGGGCTTTCTCCATGGCGGCCTTGAAGACCGGCGTCTCGGTGAGCTTCAGGCGGACATAGAGCCCGACGCCGACGAGCACGGCGGAGGCGAGGAACGGGATGCGCCAGCCCCAGGCCTGGAAATCGGCCGGGCTCAGGGCGAGGGCGAGGCCGAGGAAGCCCAGATTGGCGGTGATGAAGCCCACCGGCGCGCCGAGCTGCGGGAAGATGCCGTAGAGGGCGCGGCGCCCCGGCGGGGCGTTCTCCACCGCCAGCAGGGCAGCACCCCCCCATTCGCCGCCAAAGCCGATGCCCTGGCCGAAGCGCAGGACGCACAGCGCGAAGGGCGCCCACCAGCCGGCGGTGGCATAGGTCGGCAGGCAGCCGATGAGCACGGTGGAGAGGCCCATGATCATCAGCGAAGCCACCAGCGTCGCCTTGCGCCCGACCCTGTCGCCGAAATGCCCGAAGAACGCCGCCCCCAGCGGCCGCGCGATGAAGGCGATGGAGAAGGTGGCGAAGGCCGCCAGCGTCTGCACTGAGGGATCGTCGGCCGAGAAGAAGATCGGCCCGATCACCAGGGCGGCGGCCGTGGCGTAGACGTAGAAATCGTAGAACTCGATCGCCGTGCCGACGAAGCTGGCGATGAGGATCCGCGCGGCGGGAACGGGAGGGGGCGGAGCGGGCTGGAGCATGTGC
>NZ_VRVC01000118.1:0-15726 GCF_008040005.1 Methylobacterium sp. WL19 | reverse complement strand
TGGTTCAACCGATTCCGTCGATTGCCCGTCCGCTACGAGCGACGCAGCGACATCTACGAGGCCTTCACGAGCCTCGCGGCCAGCCTCATCACCCTCAACCAGATCAAACGGTTCTGTTAGGCGCTCTAAGTCGACCGCGGGTCCGTCCGTTTGCCTTCACGCCCCAGGCAGCGCGAATACGCTGGCCGGAGGTAATCGAGATGATCTGCTGGACGAAATGCCCGTTGTTCGCCGTCGTCTCCGGCAGGAAGTAGGCGGCGTTTCCGTCTGGGCCGTTGCCCGAGGCCGTCGGCGTGCCGAGGCGCGTTTTTACCCAAGCCGCGTTCGTAAGGTCATAGGGGGCAACGGACGTGTAGCCGGTCTGAAGCATCTTCAGGATGCTCATCGGGCCTGCTGCAGCGCTCGACACGCCCGAGCCGTTCTGCGTCGTCACCCACCATTGGTAGAAGCCGACATCGATCGTGTCCGTGAGGGTGTCGGTCTGGTTCGGATCGACCGGCTTGCTGGTGCTGAGCGCAGAGTCGGCGAACGCCTTTCCGAAGCCGTTGGCACGGAAGAGCTGAACGGTGCGAGCGTTGCCGCCGGACTGCTTGATCGCGTGGCTGACGGTGGTCCCGCTGAGCGTTGCCGAGGTGTAACTCGGCGCGTTCGGCGTCGTTGCGTCCGCAGTTGCGCGGATCGGCGAGCCGGAGGCCGCGATGAAGGGGCTGATGTCGCTACCGGCATCAGTCGAGAGTGCGCCCTGGACCTCGTAGTCCGTGCTGTCCGCCAGCGTGCCCGACGCGATGGACGTCCGGCTGGACGTGTTGAGCAAGATCGCGATCCAGGTGGTCGAGCCGACCGGGCGGTAGCGCCCGATAAGGGACAGGTCGTCCCGCGCCGGGGCCGAGCAGGTCAGCCGCAGGAAGGCGATGGTGGTCCCGCCGTTTACCGCAGCGCGCTCGATCGCGGCGACGAGGCCGGTCGGGGACGGCGCGTCGGTGGCGCCGACGGTGTGGGTGGCGAGGCCCGTCAAATCGCCGGCTGTGCCGCGCGTGGAGACGCCGCGGGCCTGATACTCGATCACGTCGCCCTTCGCGTACCCGGCGAGGAGAACGCTGCCTGCGCCGGCCAGGGCCGAACTGGTGAGCCACGTGGTGGTGCCGACTTTGCGGCTGAGCACCTGGAAGGTCGCGAGCGGCGTCGTGCCGGACGGGTTCGGGCGAAGGTTGACCACCACCGGATAGGGGTTTTCGGTCGTCGCGAGGCTGGAAGCGGACGTGCCGGAATCGACGCTGACGATGATCGGCGCGACGGGGATGCTGACCGGCTGATCCACTACGGCGCCGGCGCGGCCGCTCCAGGCCGGCGGCACGTCGTTGGCAACCAGCGTCTCGATCTCCGGCGCGTGCGGGATCAGGGTAAGCGCCGCGGTGAAATCCTTCTGCGGCTGGATGCCCTTTACGGTGCATGCCTGGGAGATCCGGGTGGCCTTCCCGAACATGACGAGGTTGTCCATGTCCGGCAGCTGGCCGGGCCCGTCGAGGATAAGGACGTTCGAGGTGCCGGCCACGGTTCGGACCGGGAAGACGTTCGAGGTGCCGTCGGCATAGCGGACGCGCGCCGCATAGCTCTGCCCCGCCTCCATCGTCAGCATCTCGTCGACGATGATGGCCGACAGGCTCTCTGGCTTGAGGATGATGCGGGCGGAGATCTGATCGCGGTCGAGAACGTCGTGCGAGAGCTCGACACGGTCGCCCCGGGTCGGCACCAGGCTCTCGAAGTCCTGATTGACCGTGAAGGTGTCGAGCCGGAGCATGATCTCGTACTGGCGCTTCCTGGCCTCCTTCCAGACCTGGGCCGGGTTGGTGATGCCGGGCAGTTCGAGCTTCTCGATGACCTTCGGCTGGCCGACGAAGCCCGGCCAGGGCACGATCCGGTCGGCCTTGGTGAAGCTGTTGGTCTCATCGAGGAAGCTGACGCGGAACGCGTCCGGAAAGGTCAGGTAGGCCCGCTCGCCCTTGAAGCCCCACGAGTTGCGCGGGGTGATGTGCGCAGCGACCGTATCGAGGGCGCGGTCGATGACGACTCCCCAGCGGTCCCCCTTGTCGTGCGGGCTCGCTCGGCCGGCGGCGGCGATGTCGGAAAGCACGTCGAGGACGGACGCCTCGTAGTCGTGGATCCGATTGTAGGTCAGGTTATGCAGGACACAGTAGTCGTGCCAATCGCCCAGCGCGTCGACCTCGTCGACGGTCAGCGGATAGGCGCAGGCCGGTCCCGTGAGGACGTGCCGAAACAGCGATGCCGGCCGCTGCGTCTCGCGCTCGATCCAGGTCTTCGACCCTGCGTCCCAATCCGGGCAGATGCAAAAGGCGTCGCAGTTGTATTCGTCGAGCGTCCCGTTCAGCTGCCCCGTCGCGCGGATGCGGATGGCCGTCACCGCCAGGGGAGTATCGAAGTTCAGCGGGTACTCGGGTCGGAACGAGCGCAGGGCCGACCATTGCGAGCGGCCGGTCCGCTGGATCCCCTTCTTCGACAGATCCTGGTCCGGACGGTCGAAGTCGGCGCTGGTGCGGGTGATCTCGACCTCGTACAGGCCGCGGTCGGTCACCTCATAGGGAAACGTGCGTGTGAACGGCTTGCCGGAGAGCTTGGCGTAGACCGAGATCTGCCGGACGGTCCACGTCTCGGTGCCGACCTTGCGGTAGCGCAGCGTGAAGGTGGCCTCGACGCCGACCTTCTTGCCATCCTTATCGACGCCGCCGAGCCCGCCCGGGAAACCGATGTCGATCGAGAACGAGGAGATGTCCGCCTTCGTGTAGCGGGTCTGCGGGCCGGCGCCGGGGCCGCCGCTGAGCAGCTCGATCGTCAGGCCGCGCTCGACCACCTGACGAGGGGTCAGCGTCAGCGCCGCGTCGCTGGCCCGTCCCTCGCGGTGCTCGGCCGTGACCTCCTGGTACTTCTCGAGCGGCGTCTCGCCGATGCGGTGGTTGCGCAGGGCGATCGGGCCGTAGCCGTGGATGAAGAGCGCGGTGACGAAACGGTCATCGCCGACCGATTCCGTATAGGGCAGCATCCCGTAGGGCGGCGTCGAACGGATAAAGCCGAGGATACCGGGGACGACTCCGTCGGGCTGCGCCTGGTTGCGCAGGCCCTGGATGCCGTAGGCGGCCGTGTCCTTCTTGTCGCTGCGGATCGGGATCAGCGCGTTGATCAGGAGCGTGCCGGCGAGCAGCGTCGTCGCGGTGATGGCACCGGACAGCACCGTTCCCAGCGATCCGGTGCCGACGCCGCCGAGCCCGCCGAACAGCAGCTCGCCCGCCAGCATGGGGCCGTAGAATTGGCCGGCAGCCACGGCCGCGACGGTGAGGGCGATGGTGAGCACGTTCCGCAGAATGTCGCCCTGAGGAACGACGCGGATCAGCACCTGCGTGCCCGGCTTCGGCTTCACCGCGTGCCAGAGGGCGTCCGCGATCGGGTGGCCGTTAAGGGTGACCCGGAAGTACGCGCCGCCCAGCCGCCGCCCCGACGGCATCGCCTCAGCAACCATCTGGGCGATGCTCTGGCCAGGCGCGACCGTGAACTCGACCCGGTCGCGGGTCGCGTCGAGGAGGTGCGGCTGTGCGAGAACGCGGACCGGCGCGTTCATCAGGCGGCCTGCATGACCGTGTCGAGGATCCGGGCCTTGTGCCGGTAGACCCCGGCAAGGCGCGGAGCCCACCGGCCGGTCGTGTAGTCGACGAGGCAGCTGTCCTCGTCCTTGCCGCTGATATGCAGCATCCGGCCGAGCGCCACGACGATGCCAGCGTGATAGGTCATGCCGGCTCGCTGGAAGGTGACGATGTCGAACTCGGAAGCTTCGCCGGCCGAGACCTCAGTCCATGGGCCGGCAGCGGACGTGCCTTCTGCGAACACCGAGGCAACCTCGGCCCGCTCCTTCAGGGACGACACAGACGCGGCGTAATCCGGCACTTCGATGCCAAGTTGCTCGGCATAGACGAGACGCGCGAGACCCCAGCAAGCGATACCGTCGCGCGTGAGACCGCCGACCTGCCAGGGCAGGCCGATGTATGGTACACTCCAGTGCATGCAGCGCCCCGGTGATGTGATGAGCGAAAAAACTAAGTATTGGTGGGCCAAGCCCGAATGATGGGATGAGCCAGGAATTGTCTCTGTCAGCTACAAAGATGGCAAGGCAACTGAATTAATGCGGTTCGGCTGGCCGGATTATTATGATGCAGTTTACCACGATGGCATCCTGATCGGATTTAGAGAGACCGTAGAAAACGAGATTATGTTTTACTCTGGCGATCTGATCCAAGAGATCATCGCGCCTGCAGTTTAAGGGAACAGCCCCGGGAACCGGGCCGGCGAGAACCGGCCGGACGGCCAGGGTTCGGAGGTGTAGGGTTCGCGCGAGATGTCGAGCGACACGGCGTCGGCATCGTAGGACGCCTTCACGCCGCGCAGGTTGGTGTAGCGGGCCTCGACGACGTCCGGTGACAGGGCCATGACCACCGTCAGGTCGATCCGGGCCGGCGACGAGATCACCCGCAGCGGCGCCGCCATGTCGGGCGCCACGTTCTCAAAGGCCAGGGTGGTCTTCGGCGGCGTGTCCTTCTCATCGTCGGGCATGATCGCGCCCATGATGACGAAGTCGTAGTCCTGCCCCTGGTGGCGCGTGCCGTAGCGAAGCGGGTCCATGGCGAACATCATCGTCGGATCGCTGGACAGGTAGACCGGCGCCGGCAGGGTGGCGTGCGTGATCTTGATCAGCATCACCGGCCCGTCGTCGGTCGCCGAGGCGTTCATCGCCTGGCGGGCGTTCAGCGAGATCAGGCGGCCCATGAGTACAGCACCGTCATCGGGACAGGGACGACGTAGGACATGCCGCGAGAGCGCGTCCCGGCGCTGGGAGCGGTGCCGCCGAACTGGACCAGCCACCACTTCGCGTTCAGCAGCGCAGCACCGTAGGGCGTCAGGATCGGCTCGCCGGCGGTCGTTAGGATCGGGATGCCGCCGCGGGTCTGGTCGGGGAACCAGAACGGACGGACACCACCGCCGGTATCTACCTCCCAGAAGCGTTCGAGGGTGGTGAACTGCTCGGCGTCGATCTTGATCGATTGCAGGATCGGCTTGCCGACGGCCGACGAGCCGCGGCGCAGCTTCGGGACGCCCCGCTCGGGCGCGGTCTGCAACCGGCCCTCGCGGAAGCCCTCGTTGAACCCCTCGGCGAGGGCGCGCTGAGGAAGCGATGCGGGCCAGACTGGAATCATCGAGTGGCGACCCTCGGCTGGTTCATGGCCTGCTGTCCCTGGCGGGTGCTCGCGCCCCGGACGAACGCCTCACGGATGACGATCTCATCCCGCTGGCCGCCGCGACCGTCGGGGACCTGGCGCTTCTCGACCCGGGCGTCCTCGAACTGGTTGATGATCCTCAGGTCGACGGGCTGCGGGCCGCTCGAGTTGGCCGGGCCCGCCGCTGCCGCGCTCGGCACCGTGAACGGGGTTCGTCCCATCGCGTGGCGTGGAACGTTCTCATTCGACGTGGACCCGAAGGTCCCCTCGTTGATGGAGCGGATGAGCTCGGAGCCGTACCGCTGGACCGACGCCGCGCGGATGATTGCCTCCTTGTCGGAGATCCGAACGAGCATGCTGTCCGAGGTCGGCGTGCCAGGGCCGTTCACCACGCCATCACGGGATAGGAAAGGCACCTTGCCGGTGGCGTAGCCGGGCACGTAGCCCCCGGCCTTGCCGCCGACCATCGCCATGATGGAGGCGAGGAAGCCGCCCGCTCCGTCCTTGCCGCTGCCGGCGAACAGCTTCGAGATAGCCCACTCGGAGCCCATGCTGAGGAACTTGTCGGCGATCCGGTTGGTGACGTTGCCCAACAGGGTTGCCGTGCTGACGCCCTGGCGCAGGTCGGACAGCATGCCGCCGAAGACGCCGCCGGCGAGCTCCTTCGTCTGCCGAAGGTTGTCGTTCAGGCGCAGGGCATCCGCCTCGGCCGAATCCAGCCCCAGACCCGTCCCACGGAGGCGGGAGGCAATGGCCTGTTCCTGCGGACTGCGCTCGATCTGGGAGCGGTCGAAAAGGATGTCCCGTCCGAGCTTGCTGTTGTCCAACCCGGCCTGCGCCTTGGCGTAGGCGTCGGCCGTCTCGATGAAGACCTTTTTCTGGGCCTCCATTTCGGGCGTCACCTGCGACGCCGATGCCTTGATGAGGTCCTGTGCGGTCGCGAAGGTACGCCCGAGTTGCCCGCCGCGTTGCAGGTCGTCGTTCAACAGTTCCTGGATCTTCTGCCGACGCGCCTCCGCCTCGGTGGTCTGATCCGTCAGGGTGATCTGCGTTCGAAGGCTTGCCACCTCGCGGTCCGCAGCGCGGACGGACGGCGCTCCTTTGTTGATTACACGGCCGGCGTAATCGATGACGTCGCCGGCCGTGCGCCCGCCCCCGACGATCGTCGGATTGGCAATAGCCGCCTTGCGACCGAGGATCGATTCCGCGCTCGCGCCACGATCGGCTTTCAAAAGGTCTACCGCGCCCTGTGCGCCTGCGAAGTGCGCGAGGTAGAGGTTGCGGTCGGTGGTGGCGATCTGCTCTTTCTCGAGGAAACGCGAGTTCTGCTCGGTGAAGAGGCGCAGCACCGCGATGCTGTCGTCGCGATCCGTCCGGCGTCCAAGGATCTCGCGGTCCGACATGCCGGCGGCGCGCTCGGGGAACTGCTTCTTGAACAGCGGGAGCCAGGTATCCTCAAGGAACTGGCCGAGGCCGGTCGCGGTCGAGCGTGGATTCTTCGCATCCGTCTTGCCGGCGCTCTCCACGCCGATCACCCGATCCATGTACGAGTTGACGTTCTGGGCGCGGGTGGCGCGGGTCTCGGTCTCCTTCTTGATCGTGTCGATCTCGGTGTTGAGGGTCTTGGTCAGGCCCTCTCGCTCGGTGATCGCGCGTAGCGCCACATCGCGTGCCGCAGCGATGGCGGAAAGCTCCCGCGAATCGAGGTAGGGATCGTTGAGACGATCGTTGAAGGGCTTGGAGATGCTTTCACGGGTCGCCGCCGGGTCAATGTTTCGCTTGCGGAGCTCGATCTCGAACTGAGAGCGGAGTTCAGCGATTTGCCGATCCACCGGATTGGTGTCGTCGGTCGCGAGCTTGTTCCGGAACTCGGCCTGCCGGTTGGCTGCAGCAATCGCGGTGTCGCCGAACTTCTCGACGTCCTCACGCGTGTTCCGGGCCATAAGGCGGAGGCGCTCGAACGCGCCCTCGGCTTCCGCAAGCGCCCGCTGGTCGAGGCCGAACTTGACCGGCTGCATGATGGCGGCCCGAAGACGGGTCACCTTGTCTTCCACGCGCTGCAGATCCTGCTGCGCAGGCAGTAGCGACTGAATAAGGCCGCCAATCTCGAGATTGCGCTGAGCGACCTGTGCCCGATCCAGCCTCTTGTTGCGCTCGTCGAGCAGGTCGTTCAGGCGTTTGAGATCGGCCTCAGCATCCGGAACGCCTTTGCCGGAGATCCCGCTGCGGAATGCGCCCACTCGGCTGGTCTGAGCCGTTCGAGCCAGATCCAGGTTCCGCTGCGCGGTCGCGATCTGGTCTTCGAGCGTTCCACCGGTGACGCTTCGGTCGATGGCTTGGCCGATCCGGTCCCAGATATCAGAGATTACGGTGCCGGTGGCCGACATCATGCGGCCCCAGCCGGACGTCAGTTCGGTCGCGCTGGTCAGGCTGCCCTTATAGGCGTCGAACAGCGCCCGCTGCGCGCCGAGGCGGTCACCCTGAGCCTGGAGTCGCTCGATGTTCTCCTTCGTGGTGCTGTTGAGAAAGCCGAGCTGCGCATTGAGCGTCTCGGCGCCCTTCGCCGGGTCGGCAAACGCAGCCGCCAGGGTCTTATTGGCGTCAGCGAGGTCTTGCCCCGTCGAGGCGGCGTAATCCTTCGCCGTCCCGATGAGGGAGGCGTACATCGCCGTGCCGATCTTGCCCGTGGCGGCGTATTCGCCGGCCAGTTCGCGGGCGGTCCGCACCGAGACGCCCCCGGCTGCCGCAGCGGCGGGCGCGAGCGCCGCGATCTGCGCAGCCGTTGCGCCGGATGCGCGGCCGACGCCCGAAAGCGCCTTGTCGAGAGCCTTTGCGCTGCTCTCATAGGAGAAGAAGGCGGCGACGCCGAGGAGCGCGATGGCGGAGAAGCCTCCGACCGCACCGCCGAGGATGCCGATACGCGAGACGAAGCCCGTCACGGCCTCGCTTGCCTGGGTCACCGCCCCCTTGATGCTGGCGCCGCCCGGGCCGGAGAAGATCTGCGCGATCTGCGGCACCTGCTGGAATGCCACTTGTGTGACGCTTGAGCCGCTTCCGAGCGAGGAGACGACGTCGCTGACCTGGTATCCGAGGCTCTGCGCCTGCGAGCCCGTCAGACCACCGCCGCTCTTCGCCCGGAGATCCGTGACCTGCTTGGCGAAGGTGTCCTTGGTCCGCTGCAGCGCGGACGAGCCCTCGACCTGCGTCAGGGCGCCGGCCTTCACGGCGTTCCGGATCTCGGTCAGCTGCGCCACGTACTCGCGCTGGACGGCGAACAGAGGCGAATACTTGGCCCGCAGGCGGTCCATCTCCGTGCCGTAGGCGGCGATGTCGGCGCCACGGTCGGGAACGACGGTCTGCCGGTTGACGGCGACCTGTGCGGCCGCCTTCTGCGCGGCCGCCATGTTCAGGATCTTGGAGGTGGCGTCGTCGTAGCTGCGGAGCTCCTTTAGACGGGCTGTCGCTGCGGACTCCGAGGAGATCGCACCGATGTCCTCCGCGCGGGCAACATCGGCAAGAGCCTGCTGATAGCGGGCGGCCGCCGCACCCAACGGATCGAACCGAGACCGAAGCGTCTCCATCTCGCGGCCGAGCACCTCGGCGCGACGCGCGGCCTCCTCGCTGGCACGGGCCTGCATCTCGAAGACGCTGGCCGAATCCCGCGCGGCACCGGTCTGAGCCGGTCGGACGCCGAGGATGGAGTTGACGTTCGCCTGGGCCTGCTCCTTGGCAGCGGCATCCCGGCCCGCCTGCGCGAGGGTCCTGAACTTGGCGATCTGCCGGTCGCTGGCTGCGCCTGCGGCGTCCAGCGCGGTCGCAACGCCGCGGAACGCATCCTGCCCGGCGCGACCCGCATCGTCGAAGGCCCGCTTGACGTCGGCTTGCCCCTCGACGCCGAGGCGGATTGCTACGCTATTCGCCATTGTCAGCCGCCTCCCTGTACGCTTGGACGATCACGGGTTCGACGAATGGCAGGATGTCCGCGAGGAGCGGATTGTCGGCGCCCATGGCACCGGCCATCATCAGGATCGCGGTGAAATCGAGGGCATAGGGAGCCCCGAACCCGGCGCGGACCTGCCCGCCGCACCGCTCGATGACCGCCCAGGCGATCACGCCTTCATCGGTCTGAGGTGCGTGGGTCAGGTACTCGCATTCGGCGCAGGTTCCGACGCAGGCGGCGCAATAGGCGGCGCCTCCTCCGAAGTGCCACCGGGCGCGCTCGATGAGACGTTTTTTTCCTGGTCCCTCTGCATGGCGGGGACGACGTAGAGGCGGTGGAGAGCGTCGTAGGCGTCGAAGTTCTCCAACAGGAGGTCGATGTTCTCGGGCGTGACGGGGGCGGGCTCGCCGGCGGTATCACCGACGCCCTCCCATGCCTTGATCCCGCGACGGCCGAGCGTGCGCGTGATCGCGATATCCGCCAGCGCTGAGGTGTCCTCGGTCTCGTCCTCCCGATAGACCTTGATCACCTCGTCGCGAGTGAGGAGCATATCGGCAATGGAGATCGGCTTGACCTGGACGCGAACGCCGGGAAGCAGGTCGAGCCACGCGAGGTCGGTGGCGGCGGGTTTCAGCTTCAGCATGTGGGACTGACCAGAGGCGCGAGAGGAATCGGGGCGAGGCAGCGTCAGCCGGTGTAGGCGGTGACGTTGTTGACCAGCGTCGCGGTGACGGACTTGCCGAGCGTCATGTCCTTGGCCGCCTGGAACGCGAAGGTGGCCTGGACGCCCGCGGGGCCGGTGACGGGGGTCTTCGCCCGCGGCAGGTAGACGGCGTGCGCCTTGAACACGAGCGACCGGCCTGCGTCCGTGACCCAGCCGAAGGTCAGCTCCACCGGCGCGCCGGACGTGGCCTGGTCGAGAAGGACGGTGTTCGCGAACCGGGTCACGATCGATCCGGTCATGGTGACCATGCCGGGGTCGGAGTCCTCGATGCGACCGTCGTTCCGGATGACCTCCACCTTGTCGAGGTTGTTCGAGTAGGCGAACTCGGCGGAGACGACGGAGGCCAGTGCGACGCCGCCGCGGGTGATGCTGCCCTGGAACGGCGAGAAGCGCTCCACGGAGGCTTCGAGCGGCGTGCCGGCGCCGGAAGCGAGGAGCTTGTTCTCACCCTGCGCGATGAGGCCGAGCGTCGCCGTCAGCAGGCCGGAGCGCTGCATCTGGACGCGCATGGTATTGCCGCGGACGCCGAAGTTCTGGCCGTAGCTCGGCACCTCGGGAAGGCCGACCTCGATAGTCGCCGAGGGCAGGTCACGCGCGCCGGAGGAGAACACGTGCGTGTTGACCGCGCCGGCGGCCGTCGTGACCGGCAAGCCGAAGTAAAGGCGCAGCCAGTTGCCGAAGTTGCGCAGGTCGATCGGCACGACGACGTCGCCGTCGTTGTTGATGACGTCGCGCGTCGGCGGCAGAGACTCGCGGCCGTAGCCGAGCAGGTCGTCCGCGATCAGACCCTGCTCCTCGCCGAGGTTCGACGAGACGAACGGCAGCTTGCGGTAGCCGGTCGTGGGCGGGGTTCCGTAGGTCGTCTCGAACGCGGCGGTCATGATCGCGTTCGCACCTCTGGCGCGGGCCATGGTCGTCTCCTCGGTTCAGTTCAGGGGATCGGTGGTGCCGTAGACGGCGATGAGGCCGACCAGGGCGGACCGGGAGACGGGCGCGCCGTCAGCGGTAAGGGGTTCGGTGACGGCCGCCTGGACCATCACGTAGTCGCAGAGGCCGCCGAGCGTCCGGTCTGCGGCGACGGCCGCGCCGACAGCCTGCAGCATGCGGTCGAGGCGCACCTCGGCGGAGACGGTGGCGGTCGCGTTGGCGGCGAACTCGAGCGGGATCTCGTGCTCGTAGATCCAGATGGTCGGGTTCAGCGTCACGTCGGGCTCGCCCGGGTCGCCGTCATCGACGTTGGCGTAGCCGCCGGCCGGAATCGTCTGTTGCTTGACCTCGTTGCGGTAGTGGGCCGCCTTCGGCAGAGCGGCCTTCACCAGCGCTGCGACGGCCTGGATCACCTGTTCGCGCTTGCTCGGCATGTGGCCCGCCTAGTTGCAGATGAGGCGGATGGTGACGGCTGTCGACGGTGCGGGCTCGAAGGGTCCGTCCGTGAGAAGCAGCGTACCCTTCGAGCGCTTCACCGCGACGGTGGCGCCGGACAGGGTCTGAGCCGTCACGCCGCCGACGATCATCTGATTGCCGGACCATGTGGGGATGATGTCGACGTCGGGCGCTGAGGTGCATGGCGGCCACGTGAAGGTGGCGACGGGGGCGGTCAGGTTCGTGCTGGACGTCGCCGTGTAGCGCTCGACGCGCTTCGGGGCGCCGGCGGAGCCAGCGGCCCCTGCCGGACCCTGAGAACCGGCGGCGCCGGTCGCGCCCGTGTCGCCCTTTAGTCCCGCGGCTCCCGGCTGTCCCGCAGCGCCAGCGTCGCCTTTCGGGCCTGCGACTCCAGCCGGACCCTGCGGGCCTGCTCCCCCGGTGGCACCCGCGGGGCCAGCAGCACCCGCTGCGCCCGGAGTACCTGTGTCGCCTTTTTGTCCGGCATTTCCTGCATCTCCCTTTGGACCGGCAACGCCCGACGGGCCAGGATTACCCTGCGGCCCAACCGCGCCGGGATCGCCCTGGGGGCCAGCTGGTCCGGTGCGCGGCACCCCATCGCCCATCATGGGACTGGCGGCGCGGAGGTTGCTCTCGGCCGGAGAGATCAGTCCGATGGACAGGTAGGCGAGGATCCAGAGGACACGCATCAGCCGCCTCGCCCATATTGGAGTTCAGGAGCGCACTCGCCGGTCGGCGCAGCGGTCGCGATCAAGGAGACGAACGCCGGCTGGCTCGTGCCCAGTGTCTCGGACGAGCGCGCGAGGAACCGGGTGCCGGTGGTCAGCGTCACGCTCTCCGACATGCTGGAGACCCTGCGGATGCGGACATCCACGTTGCACGGGTTCACGAAACGGTAGGAGGTGGCGTCCGCCGGCTTGGTGATGGCGAATTGCTTCGCCGTGGTCGTGATGCCGGTGAAAATGATCGGGTCGCCCGTGCCGGACCGGACGAACGGGGTAGTCAGGACGGTCATCGGAGATTCGGGTGAACCCGCGAGCCTCCCGTCCTTGTCGTAGACCGCCACCGGCTGAAGGGTGACGCTGACCGGGGCGCCAGGCGCGATCGGCGGCGGTGCCTCAGCCGAAGCGCCGCCGAACAGGACGGCCAAGGCAAGGATCGACAGAGCGACACGTCGCAACATCGCGTTCCCCTCCGTGGTTCGGCAGGTCTCAGTCCTGCCAGTTGGCAGCGATGGCGCTCGGGATCCGATCGGCCCAGCGCTTAGCAGTGGCATCGATGTCGAAGCGCTTCCGCAGCTTCACCTGCTTGACCAGGATGAAGATGACGACGAACTGGCGCCCCTTGTCGGGCCCGGTCTCCCTGATGGGGCGGAAGGACTTGCGGCCCTGGTAGCGTCGCGCCTGGCGCCGGTAGAAGGCGTCGGAGACGAGCACGCCGCCGGTGCGGGTCGGGATGAAGCGCAGCTTGACGCCGGTCTCCCGCTCCCAGGATGCCGGGCTCAGGGTGTTGTCGGTCGAGCCCTTCGTGCGGCGCTTCGAGATCTGGCGGACACCGGCATCGGGCGTCGGAATGGCGAGGTATTTCCGACCGTTGGCGACGATGGTCGCGCCGCGGTCGAAGGCGTCGATGAGCTTCGGGGCGTTCGTGCTGACATAGGCAGCGGCGTCGACGCTCTCACCGGCCTTCGGGAAGGTCTGGCCGCGCCAGGTGTTGGCGAGGCGCTGGCCGAGGCCCGCCTCCGTGACGTCGGCGCGCAGATCCTGTTTCAGGCCGTCGGTGACCTGCTTCATCGCCGTCGTGACCGACTTGGCGATCTGGACCTCCGCGCCGGACAGCGCTTGGCGGATATCGGGGACGGTGGCGCGGTATCTCACGGCTCGTCCGGGTCCTCGTCCGGGTCGTCTGGCTGAACGGCCGACACCTCGCAGGTGCGGACCAGCCGCCGGGTGTCGATCTTGCCCATGCCGATGACGAGCAGCGTCTCGGTGAGTTCGCCATCGTCATCGAGGAGGTCGATCGCATCCCCCTTCGCCGGCACAGCGACCTCGGAGAGCCGGATGTCGATCAGCATAGCGTCGAGGTCGAACTGGTTGCCGGCGAGACCGACGACGGCCTCGGGCGTCTTCCTGATCACGCGGACGGAGACCCCATCGGAGCCGTCGCCCGCGCGCCAGATCGCGTCGATCGCAAGGTTCGGGTCGTCGAAGATGGCATCGACGCCCATTGCGAACGCGTCCATCACGCCGCGCGCAGCGCCGTGATGATGTCGGCCTTGGTCCGGGCCGCCGAGATGTCGACGCCCTTCTCCTTGGCGAGAGCTTCGAGATCGGCCTTCGACTTGCCGTCGAGACCGTCATCGTTGCCGTCCGGCTCGGGGCCCTGCTCGCCGGAGATGGCACCGCCGGTGTCGTCGTCGTTGACGACCTCGTGCGTGCCGGCCTGGAGCGCGGCCTGAGCCTCGTCCCAGCCCAGGGTGACGACGTCCTTCTTGCCCTTTTCGCGCAGTCGCATGACGCCCTCCGTCAGTTCGAGGTGGTGCCGCGCACGAGCAGCGCGGGGCGCTTCACGAGCGGGAGCGGGTTGGACTCGGTGTGGATGTCCATGCCCTTGCCGAACTTCTTCGGCTAGAGCGGGGCCACGAACACCTCGGAGTCGGCGCCATTCGGGGCCTGGTTGACGCTTCCCCAGAAATCCGGCGGAGCCCAGAAGTTGGTGAAGGTGTCGGTGGTGCCGAGCGGGATGAACCGCACGTCGCCGGCCGGGATGAAGCGCTGTGGCACGCTGGTGGTGCCGTCCTCCTGCATGAAGGACGCGCTGCCGCGGTACTCCTCGAACGTGATGCCGCCAAAGGTGAAGCCCTTGCGGACGTCCTCGCGGAGGATCTGCGGCCCCGACTGGTAGTACTTGAAGGCCTCCTTCACGCTGGCGTGCGTGGTGAACTTCCGGAACCACTCCGGAGAGCACAGTGCATGCACGCCCGTCATCGTCTCGCCGAGGAGGTTGTCCTCCATGTAGGCGGTGACGTCTTGGCACTTGCCGAGCACGTCGGTGCCGGCGGTGCCGAGCAGGAAGTCGACCACCTGTTCGGTGACGCCGAAGGCGGTGAACAGGTTGAGGAGCACGGTGCCGTCGGAGTCGCGGATGATGCCTTTTACGGCACCCATGCGCAGGTTCTCCAGCGTGATCGCGTGCTTGCGACGCATCGTGATCAGCTTCCGGTTCAGAAAGCCCAGCACGTTTTCGAGTTGGATGTTCCCATCGGTCGACAGCGCCAGCATGTTCTGGACGTCCGTAGAGAGAACGCTGTCCTCGTGCGGGATGTGCGGAACCACGAACGACACGGGCTTCTGCTTCCCGCGAGTGCCGAGCGAGGCCGGACCACCGCGCGGACGGGTCGGCAGCAGGTTGAGCACGCCGTTCTCGATGAGGACGATGACGGACGTGGTCGCGATCGGCTCGGGGGTGAAGATGCCGAGCTGATTGATGCGGCCGTAGGCGTTCGGCACCATGGAGATGCTGCCGGTCAGGGAAGACGCCGAGAACGCGTCCTGATTGAAGATGTCGAGGATGGGCATCGGCTTACGCTCCTTCGCGCACGATGATGCCCGCCGCCTTCAGCTGGCCGTTGGCCGCTGCGCGCTTCGCCGCATCGTTGATGGTGGGGCCGTAGGTCAGGCCGTTGTGGCTCACGACGGCATGTCGCGAGACGATCACGGCCTTCTGGTCGGCGCTGGTGGCGTCGACGGCGGTGAAGAGTACGGCGTTCGCGGTCTGCGATCCGTCCGATCCAGTGGCGGCGGCCGGGACGTACTTGCCGGTGGCGGTCACCAGGGCGAGCACGGTTCCGGTCTTCAGCTTCCCAGCGCCGGAGGCGATGATGGCGGTATCGCGGCTGCGGTAGCTGGCGTCTTCGACCTTGAGCCAGTCGGAGCCAACCTGAGCGGTTTCGAGCAGGGCCATGATCAGGCGTCCTTCTTCAGGCCAGCACGCTTGAGCTCACGCTCCATGCTGTTGGCGGATGCGGTGGGGCCGGCCGGGATGGCGGCGGGGACGTGGGAGGAGATCGACGTCCGCTCTTCGCCGGCGACGAGCTTGTCGAAGAGCGCGGCGCGCGCCTGCTCGACGGTCTTGCCATCGGCCAGCATCGTGACGTCGAGGTCGGCGGGGATCGTCGGATCCTTGCGCCGAGCGAGCGCCACGAGGTTCTTCACCTCGCCAGCGGCGCCGATGCGCTCCTTGGCCTGGGCTACGGTGACACCCTCGGCGAGGAGGGTCGAGGCCATCGCCGGAACGCCACCCTCGACGCAGAGCTTCGCGATCTCCGAAGCATCGGAGCGCGTCACGGTGGCCACGGGTGCCGGCGCAGGGGCCGGCGTGGGGGCCGGAGGCGTGGGGGTTGC
>NZ_VRVC01000117.1:0-15729 GCF_008040005.1 Methylobacterium sp. WL19 | reverse complement strand
CCGCCACCCCAGCCACCGCCTTCACGGGCATCGGCCGAGGACGGTACGAACGCGACCGCGCCGAGCAGCGCGGCGGAGGCGAGAATAACTTTGTTCATGGAACACCAGCCTGGTTGTCTTCGGGACATCAGGACTGGCAACGCGCAGCTATTCGAGAAAGCTCCATCAAGTCTGTTGGTTTGAATATCTAATATGACGGCATGATCATTGTCGATTTCCGGGGATTAAAACCGCATGTCCGACACTGGCACTCAACACGCGGGCATCGAGGGGCGGTCGAGCGCCGCCGGGAAGGAAACGGAACCGCCTTTCAGCCGCGCTGGGATATTTGCCTTCGAGATTGACAAAGCGGGCGCGAGCGCAGACTTTCGAATCGTTCCGAGGGGGGCCCCGTTCAGGGGGCTGAGATAGGGCCGCAGCCCTGACCCTTGAACCTGATCCGGCTCATACCGGCGGAGGGACGGGAACTACGCTTGGGTTGTCTGCTCCAGACGAGCGGGTGCCCGTCGTCCTGACGTACCGTTGCGAACCGGATCGCCTCCCACGCCAGGAGCGAATCCGAAATGAACGCACCCGTCCTCCCCAAAGACCTTTCCGGACAAGAACCCGCCAAGGGGCAGCCGCAAGCGGTGACCACCGGCCCGATCATGGGCTCGCGCAAGGTCTATGCGAGCGTGGCCGGCCGTGACGACATCCGGGTGCCGTTCCGCGAGGTCACGTTGAGCGATCCGAAGGAGGCCCCGGTGCGGGTCTACGATCCGTCGGGTCCCTATACCGAGACCGATGCCCGGATCGACCTGAATGCCGGTCTGCCCCTGCTGCGCGACCCGTGGATCGCCAAGCGCGGCTACGCCACGATCACGCCGCGCGCGGTCAAGCCCGAGGACAACGGTTTCGTGCCGGAGGACAAGCTCGTCGCCCCCTGTCCGGCGACGCGCCAGATCCGCAAGGCCGGCCCCGGCCAGATGGTGACGCAGTACGAGTTCGCCAAAGCCGGGATCATCACCGAGGAGATGATCTACGTCGCCCACCGCGAGAACCTCGCCCGCGAGACGATGCTGGAAGGCGCGCAGACCGCACTGGCCGACGGCAACAGCTTCGGCGCGTCGCTCCCCGCCTTCATCACCCCCGAATTCGTGCGCGACGAGGTGGCGCGCGGCCGCGCCATCATCCCGGCCAACATCAACCACCCCGAGGTGGAGCCGATGGCGATCGGCCGCAACTTCCTCGTCAAGATCAACGCCAATATCGGCAATTCGGCCGTGACTTCGTCGGCAGCGGAAGAGGTGGAGAAACTGGTCTGGGCGACCCGCTGGGGCGCCGACACGGTGATGGATCTCTCCACCGGCCGAAACATCCACAACATCCGCTCGTGGATCGTGCGCAACTCGCCCGTCCCCATCGGCACGGTGCCGATCTACCAGGCGCTCGAGAAGGTCGGCGGCGATCCGCTAAAGCTCGACTGGGAGGTCTTCAAGGACACCCTCATCGAGCAGGCCGAGCAGGGCATCGATTACTTCACCATCCATGCGGGCGTGCGCCTCGCCCATGTGCCGCTCACCGCTCGCCGCGTCACCGGCATCGTCTCGCGCGGCGGCTCGATCATGGCGCGTTGGTGCCTCGCCGGGCACCGGGAATCGTTCCTCTACGAGCGGTTCGACGAGATCTGCGACATCATGCGGGCCTACGACGTCTCGTTCTCGCTGGGCGACGGCCTGCGCCCCGGCTCCATCGCGGATGCCAACGACGCGGCCCAGTTCGCGGAACTCGAAACCCTCGGCGAACTCACCAAGATCGCCTGGGACAAGGGCTGCCAGACCATGATCGAGGGCCCCGGCCACGTGCCGATGCACAAGATCAAGGTGAACATGGAAAAGCAGCTGGAAGAGTGCGGCGAGGCGCCGTTCTACACCCTCGGCCCGCTGACCACCGACATCGCACCGGGCTACGACCACATCACCTCGGGCATCGGCGCCGCCATGATCGGCTGGTTCGGTTGCGCCATGCTCTGCTACGTCACCCCGAAGGAGCATCTCGGGCTCCCGAACCGCGACGACGTGAAGGAAGGCGTGATCACCTACAAGATCGCGGCCCATGCCGCCGATCTCGCCAAGGGCCATCCGGCGGCGCAGCTGCGCGACGACGCCCTGTCACGCGCCCGGTTCGACTTCCGCTGGGAGGACCAGTTCAACCTGTCCCTCGATCCCGACACGGCGCGCGCCTACCACGACGAGACCCTGCCGAAGGACGCCCACAAGGTCGCGCATTTCTGCTCCATGTGCGGCCCGAAATTCTGCTCGATGAAGATCACGCAGGATCTGCGCGCCGAGGTGCTCGCCATGGAGGCGGCCGGACAGGTGCTGGGCGAGGCCACCCCCATGAGCCAGGCCGAGCGCGAGGCGGGAATGGCGGCGAAATCCGCCGAGTTCCAGGCCGAGGGCGGCAAGCTCTACGTCGACGCGGCCGAATAGGCCGCCTCGCCCCACCCTCTCGCGCCCCGGCGCGAGGGGGCATCGCCCCATCGTCAGGCACCGCTTGCGTAGCGACTGACGGCGAGGTCCGGGGTGGCGATGTCCGGCGTGCGGCCGGAGATGAGGTCGGCCAGCACCCGACCCGAGCCGCAGGCCATGGTCCAGCCCAGGGTGCCGTGGCCGGTATTGGTGTAGAGGTTCGACAGGCGGGTTCCGCCGACGATGGGCGTGCCGTCCGGCGTCATCGGCCGCAGGCCGGTCCAGAACTTCGCCTGCGAGAGATCCCCGCCCGCCGGGAACAGGTCGCCCACGGAGCGGACCAGGGTCTCCCGGCGCGGTCCGCGCAGGACCGCGCTGAAGCCGGCGAGCTCGGCGGTGCCGCCGACCCGGATGCGGTCGCCGAGCCGGGTGATCGCGACCTTGTAGGTCTCGTCCATCACCGTCGAGACCGGCGCCGCCTCCTCATCGGTGACCGGCAGGGTCAGGGAATACCCCTTCACCGGATAGATCGGCAGGTCGATGCCGAAGGGCCGGAGCAGAGCCGGGGTGTAGCTGCCCATGGCCGCCACATAGGCGTCGGCGGTCAGGATTTCGCCGCCTGCCGTCGCCACGCCGCCGATCCGGTCGCCTTCGCTGCGCAGACCGGTGATGGCCGTGCCGTAGCGGAAGACCACGCCGAGGTCTTCGCAGAGTGCGGCGAGGCGCTGGGTGAACAGATGCGCGTCGCCGGTCTCGTCGCCGGGGAGCCGCAGACCGCCGACGAAGGTCCCGGCCACCCGCGCCAGAGCCGGCTCGGCCATGATGCAGCCGGCGGGGTCCAGCACCGCGTAGGGAACGCCATAGGCGTCGAGGACGCGCGTGTCGTCCCCGACATGGTCGAGCTGCTTTTGCGTCCTGAACAGCTGGAGCGTGCCCTGCTCGCGGTGATCGTAGGCGATGCCGGTCTCGGCGCGCAGGTCGCGCAGCACGTCGCGGCTGTACTCGGCCAGGCGCACCATCCGGCCCTTGTTGCGCTGGTAGGCTTCCTCCGTGCAATTCGCCAGCATCCGGGCGAGCCAGCCGTAGAAACGCGGCTCGAAGCTCGGCCAGACCACCAGGGGCCGGTGGCGCATCATCAGCCACTTCATGGCTTTCAGCGGGATGCCCGGAGCGGCCCAGGGCGCCGAATATCCCGGCGAGACCTGGCCGGCATTGGCGAAACTCGTCTCGAGCCCCGCCGCCGGCTGACGCTCCAGCACGGTGACCCGGTGGCCGGCTTTGGCCAGGTAATAGGCCGACGTGACGCCGACGACACCGCCACCGAGGATCAGGACATGCATGGCCGGCGTTCCGTAGAGGGTCGGGGTAGGGTCCGGAATGGGCTTGGCGCCCCGAGCGGGTTCGCATCGGCAAGCCGCCGCTTCACCTCGCTCAGTCCTTATGGCGCGTCGCAGGTTTCAGGCCGCAGAAGCGGCGACCCTCGTTGCGAACCCCGCCCAGGGCCTGTTTGAGTTGTTTTTCCAAGGCTTTACCTCATCCTGAGGTGCCGCGTAGCGGCCTCGAAGGAGCCCTCCAGGGATCGCGTGATGACTGGAGGGCTCCCTCAAAGCCCTTTGCTCGCGCAAAGGGCACCTCAGGATGAGGGGGTCGGATAGGATGATCGACTTTGGTTTGAGCAACCGCTGAGAAATCCGATAAACCGATTGTCAGAGCTCGCCGGTGAGGAACTGCGCCCGGCCGTGGCCGAAGGACCAATCCTCGTCGGTGTTCTCCACCGTGGAGACCATGACATCGGCCGGGGCGATGCCGCAGGCGGCTTCGAGCTTCTCGGTCAGCAGCTTGTAGAACAGCTGCTTCTTCTCCTTGCCGCGCGGCCGGGTGATCATCTGGACCACCACCACGTCCTTGGTGCGCGGGATGTCGAGCCCGGTATCCTCGACGATCATCCGCGAGGGCTTGTGCTCGGTGACGATCTGGTAGCGGTCGCCCGGCGGGACGTTGAACGCCTCCAGCATCGCCTCGTGCGCGGCGTCGAGGAGCGTCTTCAGTTCGGAATCGGTGCGGCCTTCCAAGATATCGAAGCGCATCAGGGGCATGTCGGTTCAACCTTTGAAGAGAATGGAACGGGTCACGGGCCGTCTATCGGGTGAGCGCCGCCGCCGTCAGGCTTCGGCGCGGATGAGGCCGCGCAGCATCTCGATCATGCCGGTGATCTCGGCGGGGGTCGAGATGAAGGGCGGCCCCATGGCGATGGTGTCGCCGGTGAAGCGCAGGAGGATGCCCTCGCGCAGACCGCGCTCGAAGACCCGCAGCGCGCGCGCGCCGGGCTGGCCCGGTGTCGGTTCGAGGTCCACCGCCGCCGTCAGGCCGAAATTGCGGATGTCCTTGATGCCCGGCTCGTCGCGCAGCGTGTGGACGGCTCCCTCGAGGATCGGCTCCAACTCGCGCACGCGGGCGAAGAGGTCGCCCTCCTCCATGAGGTCAAGGGAGGCATGAGCGACGGCCGCCGCCAGGGGATGGCCCGAATAGGTGTAGCCGTGGAACAGCTCCACCGCCGCGGCCGGCCCGGTCATGAACGTGTCGTAGATTTCCTTCCGCACGATCACGCCGCCCATCGGCACGATGCCGTTGGTGATGCCCTTGGCGAAGGTGATCATGTCGGGGATCACGCCGAGGCGGTCCGCGCCGAAGGGCGCGCCGAGGCGGCCGAAGCCGGTGATCACCTCGTCGAAGATCAGCAGGATGCCGTGCCGCGTGCAGATCTCGCGCAGGCGCTGGAGATAGCCCAGCGGCGGCACGATGACCCCCGCCGAGCCCTGCAGCGGCTCGAC
The DNA here is from genome assembly GCF_008040005.1 of Methylobacterium sp. WL19. Lineage (NCBI taxonomy): Bacteria > Pseudomonadati > Pseudomonadota > Alphaproteobacteria > Hyphomicrobiales > Methylobacteriaceae > Methylobacterium > Methylobacterium sp. WL19. The sequence goes on along the minus strand of NZ_VRVC01000117.1, from coordinate 10,448 downwards.
GATGACGCAGGCGATGGTGCCCGCATCGTGCAGCGCCACCATCCGTTCGAGGTCGTCGGCGAGATGCGCGCCCCAGGCGGGCTGGCCCTTGGAGAAGGCCATCTCGGCATAATCGTGGGTATGGCGCAGGTGGTCGACGCCCTGGATCATGGCGGTGGCGAACATCTTGCGGTTGGCCACCATGCCGCCCACCGACATGCCGCCGAAGCCGACGCCGTGATAGCCCTTCTCACGGCCGATCATGCGGAAGCGGCCGGCCTCGCCGCGCAGGCGGTGATAACCGAGCGCGATCTTGAGGGCGGTATCGACGGCCTCCGAGCCAGAATTGGTGAAGAACACCCGGTCCAGCCCGTCCGGCGCCATGTCGGCGATGCGCTCGGCCAGCCGCAGGGTCACCGGGTTGGTCATCTGGAAGGCGGGACAGTAATCGAGCGTCTCGGCCTGCCGGCGCAGGGCCTCGACGATCCGCGGCTGGGCATGGCCGAGGGGGCAGCACCACAGGCCCGACAGGCTGTCGAACAGTTCGCGCCCGTCGGCGGTGCGGTAATAGGCGCCCTTGGCCGAGGTGACGATGCGCGGCGTCGGGTCGGCCTTCACGTGGCGATTGGGCGTGAACGGCATCCAGTAGGGCTCGACATTGAGCTGCCGGTCCGCCGCCTGGTCGATGATCGCATGGTCCATGTGTCTCTCCGCCGATCCGCGATGCAAGAACCCGACCCTCGCCGCGCTGCGTTATCGCCCGGCCCGGCGCGACCGACTATCGACAGTTGGCGGGTTGGCACGCGCAGCTGTATCTGTTCACCCGCCCATACAGTCGGATCGCCGAGTCCGGCCTCGCCCGTGGATGACGGCCCATGATCAGCCTCGACCCCGCCAGCACCGCCCCCCTCGTCGCTCAGCTGGTGGAGGCCGTCTCCGAGCGCATCCGCAGCGGAAGCGTGGCGCCGGGCGCCCGACTGCCCTCGGTGCGCAAGCTCGCCGTTCAGTGCGGCGTGAGCACGCTCACCGTCTCGAACGCCTATAATCGGCTGGTGGCGGACGGCCTGCTCGAAGCCCGGCGCGCCAGCGGATACTTCGTCTCGGCCCGGCTACTTGATCGCAAATCCGTCGTCCCTCGGCGGAAACCCGTGCAGATCTCGGTGGATTCCGGCTGGCTGCTCCAGCGGGTCTACGAGGAGGACGCCTTCACCGTCAAAGCCGGCTGCGGCTGGCTGCCCGACAGCCACCTGTTCGCCGACGGGATCAAGCAGGCCCTCGCCGCCCTGGCGCGGCGCCCCGACCGGCTGGTCTCGCGCTACGGGCATCCCCTCGGCCACGCACCCTTGCGCCGGGCGATCCAGTTGCTCCTCGCCCAGCGCAACATCGAGTGCGAGCCGGACCAGATCCTGCTGACGCATGGGGCGAGCCAGGCCCTCGACTTGACCATGCGGACCTTCCTGCAGCCGGGCGACGTCGCCTTCGTGGACGATCCCGGCTATTGCAACCTCTACCCCTCGCTCCACGCCATGGGGGTGACCATCGTCGGCGTCGAGCGGACCCTCCTGGGACCGTCGATCCCCGCGCTCCAGGCACTGGCGGAGCGCCACAAGCCGAAGCTGTTCTTCACCAATACGAGCTTCCACAACCCCACCGGCACGTCCTGCTCGCCGGCCACCGCCTACCAGATCCTCCGCATCGCCGAGAAACACGACTTCCAGATCGTCGAGGACGACATCTATGCGAGCTTCGTCGAGGAGACGGCGCCCAGCATCGCCAGCCTCGACCAGCTCGCGCGCGTCATCCACATCAGCAGCTTCTCGAAGACCATCTCACCCGCCCTGCGGGTCGGCTATCTCGCCTGCAACCCCGAGAATGCGCAGCGGCTCCTGCGCATGAAGATGGCGGCGAGCCTGACGAGCTCGGAGATCTCCGAGAGCATCGTCCACTCGATCCTGACGGAAGGCCAGTACCGCCTCCACATCGCGCGGCTCCGCGAAAAGCTCGCCGCCGAGCAGAAGATTGTGGCCGACGCCCTGCTCTCGGTAGGCCTGTCGCTGTTCCACCGCCCCGCCAACGGGCTCTTCCTCTGGGCCGGCTTCGGCGGCGATCCGGACACGGCCGGCCTCGCGCAGAGGGCCGCCGCCAAGGGCATCATGCTCGCTCCCGGACACCTGTTCCGCGCCGATCAGGAGCCGACCCCGTGGCTGCGCTTCAACGTGGCGCATGCCAACGCGCCGGCCCTGTTCCGCTTCCTCGACACCGAGCGGCCCGCGCCCGCGTGACTTACGAGGCCGAACCGGCGAGAACTCCGCATTCCCGACGCATCCCAGCTTGAGCGGCGATGACAGACGAATTCACCCTCGACCCGCGCCTCGTCGCCGACACCGTGCCGGTGGGCGACCTCGCCTTGTGCAGCGTCCTCTTGATGGACGATGCCCGGTTTCCCTGGCTGATCCTGGTGCCGCGCCGGACGGGTGCCAGCGAACTCACCGACCTGTCGGCGGAGGACGCGCGCGACCTCATGGACGAGATCCGGATCGCCACCGGCGTGATGCTGACCCTCGCCAAGCCCGACAAGGTCAACGTCGCCGCCTTGGGCAACGTCGTGCCGCAGCTCCATGTCCACGTGATCGGGCGCTTCCTGTCCGATCCGGCCTGGCCCTCGCCGGTCTGGGGCGTCGGCACGGGCCAGCCCTATCCGCACCACGCCCGCGCCCAGATGATCGAGCGCATCGGCGCCCTGTTCGCGGCCGCCTGATGAGCGCGCGCCTCGACCAACTCGGCTATGCGGAGAGCCGGCTCGTCCGCCATTCGGCCGAGAGCAGCGACCTCGTGCCGAAGCCGGACGCGCCGGAGGCTCGGATCGTGCTCGTGGCGGGGGACCGCATCGTCCTTGCCGGCGATACGGCGCTCCTCCCCTCCGGGCAGGCGGCGAGCGCCTGCCACGCCGATCTCACGCTGTTCCTCGGCCGCCTCGACGGTGCCCCCGTCTTCGCCTGCGCGGTCTCGCCGGAGGCCGCCGACGGGTACGAGTCCGATCCCGGCTTCCGCACCACCGACCTGCGCAGCCTCGCCGCCGAGAACGCGGTGGCGCCGCACGAGCTCGGCCTTCTCGCCACGGCGAAATCGATCCTGGCCTGGCATGCCCGCCACGGTTTCTGCGCCAATTGCGGAACCGCCACCCGTTTCGCCGCCGGCGGTTTCCGCCGCGAATGCCCGACCTGCGAGACCCATCACTTCCCCCGCGTCGATCCCGTGGTGATCATGCTGATCCGGCGGGGAGAATCCTGCCTGCTCGGGCGCTCGCCGCGCTTCAAGGAGGGCATGTATTCCTGCCTCGCCGGCTTCCTTGAGCCCGGTGAGACCATCGAAGACGCGGTCCGCCGCGAGACCCTCGAAGAGGCGGGGCTGAGGATCGGCGCGGTGGCCTACCACGCCTCGCAGCCCTGGCCGTTCCCGTCGTCGCTGATGATCGGTTGCGCGGCCGACTCCCTGGACGAGGCGATCACCATCGATCCGGCCGAGCTCGCGGATGCCCGCTGGTTCACCCGCGACGAAGTCTCCGCGATGATCGCCGGCACCCATGGCGAGGGTTTGACCGTGCCGCCGCCCATGGCGATCGCGCATCTGCTCATGCGCGCCTTCGTCGAGGAGCGGCTCTAACGGGCTGTGGAAACCGGTCGCCGGGCACATGACAGTGGCATTTTTGTACCGCCACGAGGGAGAGTCAGCCACGTCGTGTCTTGGTTAAGAATTTCGGACGGTCGTTCCGAAATTGTGTCTTCCCGGCACTATCCCAGGATCACGCCTTTGATTCACGTCGCTGCCTCAGTGGAGGCGGTGAGGGGACGATGGCGAAGATTGTGTTGGGTGTCGGCGCGATGATCGGGATGATGACCGGAACCGTGGCTGCGGCGGACCTGCCCCGTCGTTCCGCACCGCCGCCCGTCTTCGTGCCTGTCCCGGCTTTCAGCTGGACCGGCTTCTATGCGGGCGTGCAGGCCGGATACGGCTTCACCGACCGGCAGACCGTCCGCACGGCGGCGACCTCGGTGAATGGCAGCGGCACCGATTTCTTCATCGAGCGCTCCGGCATCGCCTCGCTGTCCTCACGTCAGCAGGGCTTCGTGGCCGGCGGTCAGGCCGGGTACAATTACCAGCTCACCCCCGGCGCGGGCCTCGTCCTCGGCATCGAGACCGATCTCGCCTATACCGATCTCGACGAGACCAAGCGCAGGTCGCGTGGCCTCTTCGGTTCGGGCAGCGATTCGGCCGTGGTCACCACCACGCGGCAAAGCCTCGATTTCCTCGGTACCGTGCGCGGCCGGCTCGGTTACGCGTTCGATCGCGTCCTGGTCTACGGCACCGGTGGTCTCGCCTACGGCAACGTGAACTACCAGAGCGCGACGAGCTTTCAATTGGCGGGAGTCCCGACCCTCGACCTCTTCGGCGGCGGGATCGACCGTCTCGAGACCGGCTTCGCCTATGGCGGGGGCATCGAATACGCCCTGCCGACCGAGAGTTTCCTCAACGTCTTCCGGTCCTCCGCGGTGACGCTGAAGGTGGAATACCTGCATTACGATCTCGGCAAGCGCAGCGTCCCGCTGACGAGTTCCAGCGGACTCGGCCAGTCCCTGGTGGAAGCGACCTCGCGCTTCCGCTCGGAGGGAAGCGTCGTCCGGGTTGGGCTGAACTACAAGTTCGGCTCCTGAGGTCTCGGGAGGTCCGGCTCGCGATGCCCTCAGGGGCATCGCGGCGGCTTATCCTTCCGACGCTGTCGGCAGAGCGACCGTCCAGGGCTCGTCGAGCCGGACCTCTTCGAGATTGACGCCCGTCCCGCCGCGATCGACCACCAGGAACTCCTGAGGGGCGCCGAAGGGGGTCAGCACGCCGTGCCAGGTGCCGACGTCGTAGCAGATCCCCTGGCCCGGCGCCGTGACGAAGGCCTGCGGCGGGCCGGGCCGCCCGTCCTCGTCGGGGCAGACGACGACGAGGAACGGCGCGGCGTTCAGCGGCACGAAGGCCTGCGCGCCGAGGGGATGGCGCTCGACGAGACCGACCCTCAGCGGCAGGGGATAGGGTTGGGCCTCCACGAGGCCGATCACCACCCGCGCGCCCTCGCCGAGGGCGCGGACCTCCGCCAGATCGTGGAAGCGGCGCGCCATGCCCGCATTCATGGGGCGCGGATCGACGACCGCCTTGTCGATGACCGTCCCGAACGGGGCGAAGGCCTCGGGCGTGAGCGGGCGGGCGACGATGTGGCGGGCGCCCATCACCCGAACCTGCGCGGCGTCAGGGCCGGGTGGCGGTTGACGTCCTTGTAGAGCAGGTAGCGGAAGGGGCCGGGGCCGCCCGCGTAGCAGGCCTGGGGGCAGAAGGCGCGCAGCCACATGAAATCGCCGGCCTCCACCTCGACCCAGTCGCGGTTGAGCCGATAGACCGCCTTGCCTTCGAGCACGAAGAGCCCGTGCTCCATCACATGGGTCTCCTCGAAGGGGATCGAGGCGCCGGGCTGGAGCGTCACGATGTTCACGTGCATGTCGTGGCGCACGTCGTCGGGGGAGACGAAGCGGGTCGTGGCCCAGACGCCGTTCGTACCGGTCATGCCCCGGGGCTCGATCTCGGAATCGTGGCGGATGAAGGCGGGGGGCACGTCGATGCCCGGCACGGGCTCGTAGGCCTTGCGGATCCAGTGGAAGCGGGTCGGCACGTCGCCGTCATTGCGCAGCGTCCAGGCGGCACCCGGCGGCAGATAGGCATAGCTGCCCGGCCGCAGGGCATGCGTTGTCCCGTCGAGGACGAGACTGGCATGGCCCCCGACCACGAACAGAACGCCCTCGGCACGGGCATCGAGTTCCGGGCGCTCGCTGCCGCCGCCGGGGGCGACCTCCATCAGGTACTGGGCGAAGGTCTCGGAGAAGCCGGAGAGCGGCCGGGACAGGATCCAGGCGCGGGTGTCGTCCCAGAACGGCAGCACGCTGGTCACGATGTCGCTCATCACGCCTTTCGGGATGACCGCATAGGCCTCCGTGAACACGGCCCGGCCGGTCATCAGCGCGGTCTGGGGCGGCAGCCCCCCGCAGGGCGGGTTGTAGGAAGAGGCGGTCATGGGCTCGTCTCCAACAGGTCATGGGGCCCGTTCGGACCATCGTCGTCGCGGGTGCAGGCCGGATGCGCCCCCCGGAGCCTACGCTTTGGCGAGGGGGCTATCGAGCACCGCCGCCGTGTCGGTGGCGACCTCTCCGTTCAGGACGCGATGGGCCTGAGCCCGATCGATATCGCCCTCCCAGGCGGCGATGACCACCGTCGCCACGCAATTGCCGATGAGGTTGCCGAGGGCCCGGGCGATGCCGACGAACCAGTCGATGGACAGAACCAGCACCAGCCCGATCACCGGGATTTCCGGCACCGCCGACAGAGTCGCCGCCAGGACGACGATGGCCGATCCGGGGACGCCGTGTGCGCCCTTGGAGGTCAGGAGGGCGATGCCGAGGATCAGCATCAGGTGCCCGAAGGACAGGGGCGTGTTGGTGGCCTGCGCGATGAAGACGGTGGCGAGGGTGAGGTAGAGGGAGAAGGCGTCGAGGTTGAACGAGTAGCCCGTGGGGATCACGAGGCCGACGGTGGAATCGCGGATGCCGAGCCGTTCGAGCTTGCGCATGATCTGCGGCAGCACGCTGTCGGAGGAGGCCGTGCCCGCCACCACCATGAGTTCCTCGCGCAGATAGGCCAGGAGCTTCAGGATGCTGAAGCCGGCCGCGCGCAGGATCGCGCCGAGCACGACGAAGACGAAGAAGGCGACGCCCACATAGAACAGGACGACCAGCATCCCGAGCTGCCGCAGGGAGCCGATGCCGTACTTGCCGACGGTGAAGGCGACGGCGCCGAGGACGCCGAGGGGGGCCAGCCGCACGATGAAGCCGATGATCTTGAACAGGACGGCGGTGATCCGCTCGATGCTCTGCGCCAGGGGCTGCCCGTGCTCGCCGAGCAAAGCCAGTCCCGAACCGAACAGGATCGCGATGATGAGGACCTGGAGGATGTCGCCCTTGGCGAAGGCGTCGACGATCGTGGTCGGGATGATCTTCATCAGGAAGTCGACGGTGCCCGTCACCTGCCCGACCCGGTCGGTGTAGCTGGCGATGGCCTTGGCATCGAGGGTGGAGGGATCGATGTTCATGCCGGCCCCCGGCGCGAACGCGTAGGCGAGGACGATGCCGAGGACGAGGGCCACGGTCGTGACCGCCTCGAAATAGATCAGCGCCTTGAGACCGACCCGGCCGACCTTGCGCAGATCCCCCGCCCCGACGATGCCATGCACGACGACACCGAAGACCAGGGGCGCGATCGCCATCTTGATCAGCTTGATGAACCCGTCGCCGAGGGGCTTCAGGGCGACGGCGAAATCCGGCCATACGATGCCGAGAACGATCCCGAGGACGAGGGCCGCGACCACCTGACCGAACAGGGACGCAAAGAAGCGCTGCATGCGAACCTCCAACCGTTGCTTCAGGCCGTTCGTCGCTCCGCGTGCCCGGCCCCGGTGCATCGGAAGGGTCGTCGATGTGACCGCGCCACGTCGGGGGGACTCACCCGGGTGCGGCATGCCGTCGCCAATCGCCGAGTGCAGCATTGTTCGACCCGCGCCGGCCGTCAAATATCTCTTTCGTCGCCATTAAGAGCTTCCACATATGAATGGCGGCCATGGAACTGCGCCACCTCCGCTACTTCGTCGCCGTCGCAGAAAAGCTGAGTTTCACGGCGGCTGCGGAGGCCCTCGGCGTGGCGCAGCCGCCATTGAGCCAGCAGATCCGCGATCTGGAGACGGAGATCGGAACCTGCCTGCTGGAGCGGACGACCCGCCGCGTCTCGCTCACCCAGGCGGGCCAGGATTTCCTGGTCCGGGCGAGGGCCATTCTCCACAGCGCGCAGGACGCCACCGAGCGGGCGCATGCCATCGGCTGCGGCAGCGTCGGCGTGCTCAATGTCGGCCTGACGGGCTCGATGCTCGCCGGACCGCTCGGCGGACTGATCCATAAATTCCAGGAGACCTTCGCCGGCGTCGACATCCAGATCCACGAAATGTCGCCGGACAAGCAGATCGCCGCGCTGAAATCGGGGCAGACGGACATCAGTTTCCTGCGCACGCCGCCGCAGGACCCGGACCTCCTGAGCGAACTGGCCTGGAGCGAGGGGATCGCCGTGGTCCTGCCCAAGGGCCACGGGATCGTGAGCGATTCGGTGACCCTGAGCCGACTCAAGGACGAGAAATTCGTCTTCCTGCGCCTACGCGATTCGCTGTTTGCCAGGCACATCCTGCAATGCTGCATCGGCGCCGGCTTCTATCCGACCATCTCGCAGCAGGCGGTGGAGGCCGCCTCGCTCACCAGCCTCGTGGCGGCGGGATTCGGTGTCGCCCTGATCCCGGAATTCGTGGCGAAGCTCGCCCATGCGAACGTCACTTACAGGCCCGTCGTCTCGCCGATCCTGTCGGCGGATGTCCACGCCCTCTATCACCTGCGCTCGGGACCGATGGCGCAGAATTTCCTGGCCCTGATGCGTAGCGATGCGGAGCGTCTGGCCGCCGAATTGCGGCGGGGATGACGCCTCGGTCGGCTGCAGACCGGTGTTCAACATTGGCTAACCAATCGGGCCCACCCTGGCGGCCATGTCGAAACAAACTGTCAAAACCGCACGCTGTGCCCTCTGGCTGGCCTCGCTGGCCCTCTGTTGCGTGTGCGCCTTCCAGCTGATGAAGATCCCCAAGACCGCCCCTCAGCCCGGTCCTCACGCCTCGCTCAGCCGCGACCCCGACACGACGGGATCGATCGACACCGGGCCGGTGAAGGTCTGCCGACCGACCGTCTGTTAATGACTTCCCACCGATCGGCCGGGATGGACACCATTCGTTAACCACGGCGCCGCACTGATGGGGCAACCCAACTTGCAGGTACCCGAGTGTTCCAGGCCCGTTCGATCGGCATCGAAGATTTCAACGACGACTGCCCTGTTTCCGGCGACGAGCTCGGACAGATCTACCGTGCCCACGCCGACGCGATCCCCGCGCTGATGGCCACGATCCCCGAGCGGACCCGCGCCCGCCTCGCCGCCTTCCTCTATGGCCGGAGCCATACCCGCGAACTCGCCACGCGGGTCGCCGCCTCGTGCCACGCGACCACCCTGCGGCAGGTCGCAGGCGATCTCGGCGACGCGATCCATCGGCAGTCGCGACAGGGCTACGCGCCCCCCACCTATGGCGACGGACACCGCGCGTCGAAGAAGGGCGTCAGCCTCGCGGGATCGGGGACGACGGGTAGCTATCGTCTCTGAACCCAATAGGACCGGCCAGCGCGGCTAATCCATGCCGCGCGCGGCGCGCCATGCCGCCAACGCACGCTCGCGCGCATCGTAGAGAGATCGGAGGCGACTTCCCTCCTCGCCCCGGCCGGCGCGCTGGGCCGCCATCTCGTCGATCCTCTCGGATCCGAACACGCTCGCCAATTCCGCGATCCACGCCGCGTCGGCGGCGATCAGGGCGGCCTCCGTCGAGGCGAGCACGGGGGTGGAGAAACCCGGAAAGAGGTTGAGATTCATCCGCGCCGCTACGGAGCTTCATACAAAAAAGTTTCATGCCTCATTCCAGGGGGCATTCTGGCCAGCGGGCGGTCTGGCGTCGCCCTCCACCTCGCCATGGGGAGAGTTTCCAGAAGGCCGTCTGGATCGGGCGTGCGCCTCGAAGGGTGATTTTTCCTAGGAAGTCGCCTATGCCCATGCCCGTTTGTGCGAAGACACATCTCGGGAGGCAGGCATCGCCGACGCTACGATTACGCGCGCACCATCGCGTCTGCGCTCGCTGGCCGGCCTCGTGGCCGCCACCGTCCTGCTGCCCCTGGCCGTCATGCTGCTCGGGGTCTGGGAGCAGGAGCGCGCCGCCGCCGACTGGGCCGATCTCGATGCGGAACGCCTGCACCTGACGCGGATCGTCCAGGATCTCGAGGCGCGGGAGCCACGGGACGGCCGCATCGATTACCGCATGCAGTTCCGCCGCAACGGTCAAACCTATGGCGGCCCCCTCGCCCTGGTTCAGGCCCGGGCGGCGCGCGACGAGACCGCGACCCTGACCCTGCTGATGGACTGGCGCCGGACGCTGCCGCCCGTCGTCATCGCGGCCGGGGGCATCGCGGCGGCCCTGTCCGTCCTCGTCCTCCTGGCCGGCGCCGTCCTGGGATGGATGGGACGGGCCTCGCGGGACGTGCTGGTGGGCGGCTTCTCCCTGGTGCGACGGCTGCTGCCTCCCATCCTCGCCATCCAGGTCCTCCTCACCGCCGGAGGGTTCGTCGCCGCCGTGATCTTCGAGGCCGGCATCCTCGCCAGGCCCGGTCTCGGCAGCGGAGAGATCAAGCTGCTCATGATCGCCGCCGTGGCCGTCGGGGCCGTCCTCGTCACGGCGGGCGCGACCGTCCTCGGCC
>NZ_VRVC01000116.1:0-16004 GCF_008040005.1 Methylobacterium sp. WL19 | reverse complement strand
GGCGCGGCCGGTGAAGCCCGTGGCGAAGCCCGCCGCACGCGGTCGCACGATCGCCCTCGGGACGCTCGGCTGCGTGGCCGTGGCCGGCCTGTCCTACGCGGCCTATTCGGCGATGGGCAGCCTCGCCGGCCCGCAGGTGGTGCGGCCGAACCTCTACCAGATGCAGAAGGCGCAAGGCCCCCAAGCCAAAGCCGCCGATTGGCCCGACCTGCGCGACGGCGTGCCGGCCCTGGCCTCGGCCACCGGATCGTCCGTGCCGCCCCGTGATCCCGGTATCCAACTCGTGGAAAGGCGTGCCCTCGTCGAGGAGCCGGCGACGGCCGAGACGTCTGCGAAGGTCCAGAGCCCCGCATCGGTCCAGGCCGCTGCCAAGGTCGAAGCCGCTGCCAAGGTCGAAGCGCCCGCGACGGTCGAAGCTCCGGTGACGCTGGCGGCGGCGACGCCCGTTCCCCCCGTCGTCAAGGCCGAAGTGCCGCGCTCGAAGGCATTGCCGCCGATCGAGCCGGTGAGTCTCGCCCTGCCGCCCAACGCGCTCTCGCCCATCGTGCCGAACCGCGTCGCCGCCGTGATCGCCCCGAGCGCGGCCCAGACGATCAAGGCTCGCTCGGCCGAGATCAGTTTCGCGTCGCTTCCCGCCGAGCCCGCCCGGACCAAGGCCGAGCCGGTCAAGCCCGCCGCCAGCGTCGTGGCGAAACCCGCCGCCGCCAAGCCCAGCGTGGCGGCGGCAAAGCCCAAGCCGGTCAAGGCGGCCAAGCCCGTGCAGGAGGCCAGCGCCGAACCCGCAGCGGCCCCCGCCGCCGCGCCGGAACCCGAACAGAGCGAGATCTTCGGCCTGAAGGTGCCGTCCCTCGCCCCGGCCGGCCGCAAGATCGCCGAGAGCGTGGAAGCCCTCGGCAATGCCGTGAAAAACCTGCCGAACCAGTTCTGACGGGCGAGCCATGCGACGGTGCATGGCAGTCCTGGCCTGTCTCCTCGCGGCAGCCTCGGCCCTCGCCGGCCCGCCTGGTCGCCAGGGGACCGTCATGAATCCCGACTGGCTGGTGGCGCCTCGTATCGGGATCGGTCGCCTCGTCTTCGGCCTCACGCCGGAGGAGGTCGCGGCGGTGGCGGACCCGGTCTACGGTGCGCCCTCGCCGCTCATCCGAGGTGCGCAGGCCGCCGCCGATGTGGACGCCATGATCGCCAAGCTGGGTCCATCCCTGTCGGCGGCCGACATCTCGGCCATGAGGCAAGCCGCCACCGATCTGGTGAGCCTGGACCGGCAGAACCTCGAGAAGGACCGCACGCCGATCCTTCTGGAATACCGCGACGGCCGATTGGACGGCGTGACGGTCGAGGCGCGGCATGCCGAGACGCATTTTCGGAACGAACGGATCTTTACGCTGAAGGCGCGGGAGGTGCTGCGGCTGTTCGAGCGGGCGAACGGTGCCCCCGGCCGGTTCCGGTCCACCGAAGCCGCCTTCGACAACCTCGCGGTCTCGCTCTTCTCGTTCAGCCGGGTCTCACCGGACGGCAAGGTCCAGGCGGTGCGGGAGGACGACCCGGATTTCACGGGACGCTCCGTGACCCTGCGCCGGGAGCCCTACCGGCCCGCGAACGAGATGGACCGGTTCGTCACGGCGTCGTTCGAGTGACGGAGCGGGCTCGCCGGTACTGCTCTTTCCCCTTGAGCGGCTGGCTTCATACCTCTGCTTTGACAAGCAGACGGCGTCCCTCTCCCCCTTGTGGAGAGAGGTCAGGAGTGGGGGTGGCGCCGCTAGCCTCTGCCCGTCGAGGGTCACCCAACCACCCCCACCTCCAACTCCTCCCCACAAGGGGGAGGAGGGGAGGACAGCGCATCCCCCGACATGCGGGAATGCCGTAGCCGCACACGGGACGAGGGAGAGAAGAAGCGTTCAGCGCGGACGGCGCTGCGGCGGCTTCTTGCCGGCTTCGCGCTCGTGGCGGGCGGCGCGGGGGCTCTTGAAGCCCTTCGGGCCCTCGGCCTCGCGGTCGGGCTCGCCGCCGAGCAGCGCCTCGACCTGGATTTCCGGCGAGCCGTTCTTGGCGAAGGTGGCGGCGAAGCGCGAGGCGGCGCCACCCCGGATCTCGAACTTGGTCTCCCGGTCGAAGATGCGGATGGCGCCGATCTCCTGGCGGCCGATATTGCCGCGACGGGTCAGCATCGGCAGGAGGCGGCGCGGATCGGCGTTGTCGCGCCGGCCGAGATTGAGCCGGAACCAGACCGAGGGGCCTTCCGCATCGATCCGCGCCGAATCGGCGGGGTCGTAGACCTTGCGCTCCTTGCGCTCGGGGCCGGCACCCGGATCGGTGACGTCCTCGGGCTCGGGCAGGCGGGCGCGGTAGATCTTGGCGAGGGCGGCGGCGAGTTCCTGCGGCGTGCGCTGGGCGAGCAGCGCCTCGCCCATGGCGAGGTCTTCCTCGGCCGGTGTCTCGGTGAAGAGCGGGTCCTGCCACATGCGCTCGCCGTCGAGGCGACGGATCTCGTCGGCCGTGGGCGGGGCGGCCCATTCGGCATTGACCTTGGCGATGGCGAACATCTGCTCGGCGCGGCGGCGTTTCGAGGCCGGGATCAGCAGGACGCTGGTGCCCTTGCGGCCCGCGCGCCCGGTCCGGCCGGAGCGGTGCTGCAGCACCTCGGCGTCGTGCGGCAGGTCGGCGTGGATGACGAGGCTCACGGTCGGCAGGTCGATGCCGCGGGCCGCGACATCGGTGGCGACGCAGACCTTGGCGCGGCCGTCACGGAGGGCCTGGAGCGCGGCGTTGCGCTCGCCCTGGCCGAGTTCGCCCGACAGGGCCACGGCCGAGAAGCCGCGCTCGGTGAGCACCGCCTGGAGGTGCCGCACGGCGTTGCGGGTGTTGCAGAAGACGATGGCGGTGGGCGCATCGGTGTAGCGCAGGGTGTTGACCACCACATGCTCGATCTCGCGCGGCACCACCCGCACGGCGCGGTAGGTGATGTCGGTATGGCCGCGCTCCTGGCCCTTCACGGCGATGCGCAGGGCGTCGTTCTGGTAGCGCTCGGCGAGACTCGCGATCGCCTTCGGCAGGGTCGCGGAGAAAAGCAGCGTGCGCCGCTCCTTCGGTGTCACCGAGAGGATGAATTCGAGGTCGTCCCGGAAGCCGAGATCGAGCATCTCGTCGGCCTCGTCGAGGACGGCGACGCGCAGGTTCTGGGTGGCGAGGTTGCGCCGCTCCAGATGGTCGCGCAGGCGGCCCGGCGTGCCGACGACGATATGGGCGCCCTCGGCGAGGGCCCGGCTCTCGCGGCGCGGGTCCATGCCGCCGACGCAGGCGATGACGCGGGCGCCGGTCTCGGCATAGAGCCATTCGAGCTCGCGCTGGACCTGAAGCGCGAGTTCGCGCGTCGGTGCGATGACCAGGGCCAGGGGCGGACCGGCCGGCTCCAGCCGTTCGGCATCGCCCAGAAGCGTCTCGGCGAAGGCGAGGCCATAGGCCACGGTCTTGCCGGAGCCGGTCTGGGCCGAGACGAGAAGGTCGCGGCCCTGGGCCGCCGCCTCGATCACGGCACTCTGGACGGGGGTCGGGTCTTCGTAGTTGCGGGCCTCGAGCGCTCGGACGAGCGGGGCCGGCAGGGTAGGAAAGGGCACGGGGCAGAGGCCTTGCAGGCAGACAAGGCAAACCCTGCGGATTCGAGTCACCCTGAGTGGCGACGTCGCTTCATCCGGTCGTGGGTCCGGCCTCGTTCGGTTACGGAGAGGTCGCTTCTAGCGGCAATACCGCCCCGACGCCACGCCCCATGCTGCAATGCTTCCAAGCGTGGTTTGCGTATATCCGAAAGTGCGTGCCCGCCGGTCCTCCCGTCGTCTGGCCGTTCTCCGTCCTGATCGGCTATCCTCTCCCGGTCGTCGGCCCCCGGGCAGGAACCGTGGATGCAGGAACCGTAGATGGACGTGCTCGTCATCGGCGCTGGAATCGTCGGGCTCGCGTTGGCGCGGGTCCTCGGCCGGCGCGGGCATTCGGTCGTCGTCGCCGAATCCGAGGGCGCGATCGGGACCGGCGTGTCCTCGCGCAGTTCGGAGGTGATCCATGGCGGGATGTACTACCCCGCCGGCTCCTCTCGCGCGCGGCACTGCACGCGGGGCCGGCGGATGCTCTACGAGTTCTGCCGGAGCCACGGCGTGCCCCATGCGCGGCCGGGAAAGCTCATCGTCGCCACCTCCGAGAACGAGCGGGCCGCCCTGGAGGGAATCGCCGAGCGCGGCCGGGCCAACGGCGTCGAGGGCCTCGTTCTTCTGGAGGGTCGGGAGGCCCGTGCGCTGGAGCCGAACCTCGCCTGCATCGCGGCCTTGCATTCGCCCGAGACCGGCATCGTCGACAGCCATGCCCTGATGCTGGCCCTGCAGGGCGACATCGAGGATGCGGGCGGGGCCATCGCTTTCCATGCACCGGTCGGGGCGATCCGGCGCGATGACGGGGGCTGGCGGGTCGAGGTCTGCGGTGATGAACTGTCCTTCGATGCCGTCGTCAACGCCGCCGGCCTCGGCGCGCAGGCGGTGGCGCGGGCGGTCGAGCCTTATCCGCCCGCGCGGATCCCGAGGCAGGTCCTCGCCAAGGGCAGCTATTTCGGCTGCTTCGGCCGCCCGGCCTTCTCGCGGCTGATCTATCCCGCCCCGATGGAAGGGGGCCTCGGCATCCATCTCACCCTCGATCTGGCCGGTCGGATGCGCTTCGGGCCGGACGTGGAATGGGTGGAGGTGCCGGATTACGTCGTCGATCCAGGCCGCGCCGAGGCCTTCACCCACGCCATCCGGCGCTACTGGCCGGGGCTGCCCGATCATGCGCTGACGCCGGATTACGCCGGCATCCGCCCCAAACTCACCGGACGGGGGGAGCCGGCGGCGGATTTCGTCGTCGACGGACCGGCCGAGCACGGCCTGCCGCACCTCGTCCACCTGTTCGGCATCGAGAGCCCCGGACTGACCTCGAGCCTGTCGCTGGCCGAGGAGGTGGCGGACCGGCTGGTCGGGGCCGAGGCCTGAGGGCCACGGGATTCATCAATCCGCTCGGCGGCTGTTCCCTCGATCCGAGAGGGTTTGGCATAAGTCGCAACGCGCTCCCTCTCCTTTCAGGAGAAGGGACCTGCGCATCCCGCGCGATGTGTGACAATCGTAGGCTTGAGGGCGGGGCGTCGGCCCGTTGACACTCCTGCTGGGCGTCGCGATCTTTCGGACATTCAGTGTCGGGCCTGACGCCATGACCGAGATCCAATTCGTCGCCTTTGTGGTGACCCCGCTCCTGGCCCTCGCCGTCGGCGGGGGCGTGGCATTGTGGGCCCGCCATTGGGCGTAGGGCGCGCCCGGCCCGCCAGCGTTCGCCCGCCCCTTCGGATCAGCCGCCGAAACGTTCGGTCCTGATACGGCCCGGTTCGAGCCCGGCATCGACCAGCAGGTCCGCCGCGTTTCCGACGAAGGCGTTTCCGCCGCAGATATAGACGTGGCGCGGAGCACCGAGCCGGTCCAGGGCGTCGCCGATCATCGCCCCGTCGACGCGGCGGCCACCGGCCCGCGTCAGGTTCAGCATCAGGTCGAAATGCGGCTCGTCGCGTGCGCGAAGGGCCAGTTCCTCCGCGGCGATCGTCTCGGCCGCATCGCGCACGGAGTACAGCAGCAGGGCGGGTACCTCGGGCGCGGCCGCCGCGCGATGGCGCAGCATCGCCAGCAGCGGCACCACGCCGGAGCCGCCGCCCACGAGGAGGAGGGGGCCGCCATCCTCCGGGCGCCAGACGAACGAGCCGCCGATGGGGCCGCGCAGCTCGATCGTGTCGCCGATCTCGGCCACGGAATCGAAGAAGCCCGAAACCTCGCCATCGGGCAGGCCCTCGATCATCAGTTCGATCGTGCCGTCCGCGCCCGGCGCCGAGGCGATGGAGTAGCTGCGCTGGGCCTGGTAGCCGTCGGGAGCCGTCAGGCGCACGTCCACATGCTGCCCGGCCAGCATCGGCCGGTCGAAATCGATCCGGAACCGGTAGCTCTTCACCCGCCGCGTCACCGGTTCGATGGCAAGGAGCGTGGCGGTCTGCCAGGGGAGGGGCCGTGCCGCCGGATCAATCACCGGTGAAGCGCTGCTCGCGCCAGGGATCGCCGTACATGTGGTAGCCGCGCAATTCCCAGAAACCGCCCTCGTCCTTCCTGGTGAAGCGCAGGCCCTTCACCCATTTGGCGCTCTTCCAGAAATACAGATGCGGCACGAGGAGTCGGGCCGGGCCGCCGTGATCGGGCTCGATCGGCTTGCCCTCGTAATGGGTCGCCACCATCGCCTTGGGGCCGGCGAGATCGGCCACCGGCACGTTGGTGGTGTAGTCGTCATAGCCTTCCGCGAGCAGGAACTCGGTGGGGGCCGAGATCCCGGCGGCGGCGAGGATGTCGTCGATGCTGACGCCTTCCCAGCCCGTGTCGAACTTGGACCATTTCGTCACGCAATGGATGTCGCCGCGCCAGGAGGTCCGGGGGAGGGCGGAGAATTCCGCCCAGTTCCAGCTCTTCAGGGGCCGCGAGCCTTCGCGCAGGGTGAAGCTCCAGCTCTCCATGTCGATGCGCGGATTCGGACCGATCTGCAGGACCGGAAAGTCCTGTTCGAGATACTGGCCCGGAGGAAGCCGCTCGCCCGTCGCGTCCGGCGGCCGTCGTCCCGTGAAACCGCGTGTCGCCATGCCCGTCTCCGTCCGCGCGCTTGCGTCCCCGTCCGTCTTCGAGCTTCGGCCCGAGCGGGTCAAGCCGCGCCCGGATGCTCGCCCCGAGCAGGTTTAGCGGAACCGGCCGCCGGTTCCGCGATAGGAACCTGCTCAGTCCTGCAGACGCCCCGGCAGGATACCCTCGGCGACGAACAGGATCCCTTCCGGCCGGTACGTGATGGTCGCGGTGCCGTCGATTTCCTGGGCGAAGGCGCGCTCGATCAGCCGCGAGCCGAACCCCGCCCGCGTCGGCACCGCCACCGGCGGCCCGCCCGTTTCCTGCCAGGTGACGCGGAAGTCGTGCGGCGCGGTGCCGTCGAGGAGGCTCCAGGACAGCCGGACCCGTCCGGTATCGTTCGACAGGGCGCCGTATTTCACCGCGTTGGTGGCGAGTTCGTGCAGCGCCATCGCCAAGGCCAGGGCGCCGCGCGGCGGCAGCCTGATCTCGCCGCCGTCGAGGTCGACGCGCTCCCGCCCCTCGCTCTGGAACGGGGTCAGCGCGCGGTCCGCGATATCGGCGATGGAGGCGCTGTCCCAGGCCTCTTCGGTCAGGACGTCGTTCGCCGCGGCCAGGGACACCACCCGCGCTTCGAGGGTTTGGCCGGCCTCTTCGAGGGAGGGCGCGGTGCGCAGGGTCTGCCGGATGATCGACTGGATGAGCGTCAGGGTGTTCTTGACCCGATGGGTCAACTCGCCCGCGAGCAGGCTGCGATACTCCTCCGCATGCTTGCGCTCGGTGATGTCGAGGGAGATGCCGGCCATGCTGAGGGGCGTTCCATCGGCGCGGTAGAAGGTCTGGCCGCGGATATGGACCCAGCGCAGGTCGCCGGACGGCGCGATCACCCGATACTCGATGTCGTAATCGACGTTCCGCTCGATGCAGCGGCGCACCTCTGCCAGCATCCGTTCGCGGTCGCCGGAATGGATCGTGGCGAGCAGCTCGTCGTAGCTGAGCGGCGCGTCGGGATCCCGCCCGAAATTCATCCGGAAATGATCCGACGTCTCCAGCGTCATGTCGACGAGATCGAGGGTCCAGGAACCGAGCCGGCCGGCACTGAGCGCGAAACGCAGGTTGGTCTCGCTGCGGCGAAGCTCCTGTCTCCGGCGCTCGACCTCGGTCTCCAGGGCATCGCGGTCCTCCTGCAGCCGGACGAGGCGGTCCCGCTCCAGCGTCACGTCGAGCTGTGAGGCGAAGAAGTAGGCGACCCGGCGGTTCGAATCGAAGACCGGCGCGATGAGAAGCCGGTTCCAGAAGACGTCGCCGTTCTTGCGATGGTTGAGAAGGTCGATCTCGATCGGGACGCCTTTGGCGATGGCTTCGCGAATGCGGGCGACATCCGCCGGGTCCGTCAGGGGTCCTTGCAGGAACCGGCAGTTGCGGCCGAGGACCTCCTCGCGCGAGAAACCCGTGGCCCGCTCGAACGCGGTATTCACGAACACGACCGGCATGTCGGGCTGGTTGGGGTCGGCGATGACCATCGGCATCCGCGTCGCGCGCAAGGCCGCGGCGAAGGGATCGGGCCCGTCGACGGTACGGGCGATTTCCAAGGCGATCCGATCCTGTTCGGAAACTCGGATCACCGCGCGACGTCCAGGATGATTGAATGCCTCACGCGTCGCCTCGACATACAACCGGACCCGTTCGCCAAAAAGCGATTCGGACAGGATTCGTTGTACGCCCGAGCAAAGAACAGGCAAGGCTTCATCTCGACTTATCGGTCGGCGCGAGCGAGATGACTTCGCGAAACATTGATTTCGCCCCGTCTAATGTATGTTTGCATACATTCGTCGAGGTCTTGGTCGTGGTGTGTCGAACCGCGTCGGGATCGCCACGGTCGACGATTCTCCGACCCTTCAAACGCGGAACGCCCGCCACGGTCGAACCGGGCGGGCGTCCTTGATGATCGGAAAGTGGGGTTTCAGCAGCCCTTGGCGGCGTCGGCGGCGGTGGGCTTGCCGTCCTGCTGCTTGGCGACGTCGGACGCCGAGGTCGCCGTGTTGGCGCCGACATTGTTCATGGCGCCGACGGTGCCGGGCGACTCGGCCTTCGCGCCGGGGCTCACGTTGCCGGTGGCGGCAGGATCGACCTTCGAGCTCTTGTCGTTCATGGCCGCTTTCCCGTCCGCCGTGGAGCCGGTCGCGCAGGGGGCGGCGATGGCCATTGCCGAGCTGAGCATCACGATGGCGCCGGCGCCGACGAGCTTGGAAATCTGTCGCATCTATTCCTCCAGGAAGTAGTTCTGCCCTCACAACGGGAGCGGGGCTTCATTCGTTCCCCTGTTTTTCTGAATCGTCCCGGTCATGGAAAGACAAATTTCCATAGGCGGGAAAGGACAAGCTTATCGGTCAGGTGGTGCGGTGCGCCGTTGTTTGCGCTCTTCGTTTTGCGCTGCACAAGATCGTCGGCGCGGAAGATCTATTGGCGGGATTGTCAATGCGGTGCGACATTGGTCGCATGATCCATTTCGCCGATGGCGACGGTGAGAACATCCGTGAGGAGCGCGGCGAGACGCTCCACGGCCGGGTCGGACCTCGTCCGAGCCTCGAGCAGGTGAAGGGAGAGAGACGGCAGCCGGGGCAGGCCGGACTCCTCCGGGTCGAGCGCCGTGAGCGCGGCGGGCAGGCCGTGGGGTGTGCGGACGGTCAGGCCGAGACCCGCCGAGACGGCGGCCCACAGGCCCGCGAGACCCGGACTGCTGAACGAGATCCGCCAGGGGATCGCCGCCGCGTCGAGGGCGTTCAGGGCGGCGTGCCTGAAAATGCAGGGCGATCCGAATAGGACCAGGGGGATTGGGTGGTCGGTGCCCGGCGTGACGCCGTGACGCGGTCCGATCCAGGCCATCGGCAGGGTTCCGATGACGGCGCCGTCCCGCTCGCCCCCGTCCTCGTCCCAGAGGAGCGCGAGGTCGAGCTGGCCCTCGTCCAGGCGCGAACGCAGGGTCGCGTTCCGGTCCACATGCGCGTCGATCCTGACGCCGGGATGCAGGCGCGCGAAGCGCCCGAGGGTCTCCGGAAGCCAGGTCTCGGCGAAATCCTGCGGCAGGCCGATCCGGACCCGGCCGGACAAAGCCGGGGAACCGACCGCACTGAGCGCGGCATCGTTCAGGTCGAGCAGCCTGCGGGCATAGCCCAGCAGCATCTCACCCGCTTCGGTGAGGACGAGCCCGCGCCCGTGCTTCTGCACGAGTTGCTGGCCGACCTGATCCTCCAGCTTGCGCAATTGCAGGCTGATCGCCGACGGCGAGCGGCCGAGCCGTGACGCCGCCCTGGCGAAGCTGCCGAGCTCGATCCCGGTCACGAAGGACCGCAACACGTCCATGTCGAGGTTGACCGGCAGAGACATTGAGTTTTGCCAAACGATCGGTTCGGAATTACGAGATTTTCCTAACGATCCTGTCGGGGCAATCTCTTCTCGTCAATCGCGGATCGTTCGCGATGGAGCGAGGAGAAGAGCGTCATGCCGTTCGTGAATGTGACAATCGCAGGGTCGGGCATCGGGGCGGATCGGGTCGGCCGCCTGCAGAGCGGAGTGACGGCGCTCATGGCCGACATTCTGGGAAAGAACCCGGATCTCACGGCCGTGCTCGTCGAGGAGGTGCCCGCGTCAGGCTGGCAGGTGGGAGGGCGGCCGGTCGAAGTCGCGGCGCATGTCCAGGCGGCCATCACCGCCGGCACCAACGACGCCGAGGAGAAGGCCCGCTTCATTGCCGAGGCCAACGCCCTGCTGCATCGGGTGCTCGGTGAGGCCTTGCCGCTCGCCACCTATGTGGTGGTCCAGGAGATCGCGGCCGATGCCTGGGGCTACGACGGCCTGACGCAGGAGCACCGGCGGCTCGCACGCTAAGAGCGCGCCTGCCGGAACGGTACGGGTTCGGACAATCGCGATATCGACGAGGTCGTTCTGTCGGCGTTCACCTGCGGCGCCCTAAATGGACACGGTAGAGGTCTACGTCGGCCTCACTGTCGCGTCGAACGAGACCGTGGTGGCACTCCAGTGTCCGTCGGCCGCGTCACTCGCGGCGTAGGACACTCGAGAAGTGATGTCTGCAGCCCCGTGAAGATCGCCCTCCTCGCTCACCTGAAATACCCCATCGCCCAGCCCTTCTCCGGAGGGCTCGAGATGCACACGCATCTGCTCGCGAGCACCCTGCGTGCCCGCGGCCACAGCGTGACGCTCTACGCGTCCGAAGGGTCGGACGCGCGTGGCTGCCTCAAGGCGGTCTGCCCGCCCACGGGCAGTGCCGTCGACGACGAGTCCGGACTGCGGATCGACCGCGCCGAACTCGCCGCCTACGAGGCGATGGTGGCGGATGTGGCGCGCGGCGACTTCGACATCATCCACAACAACAGCCTGCATTACCTGCCGTTGCTGCGCGCCCGCGATCTCGGCGCGCCGATGGTGACGGCGTTGCACACGCCGCCCTTCGAGCCCTTCGTGCGCGGCGTGAAGGCGCGGGCGGACGACATGACCTTCGCCGCCGTCTCGGAATCCCTGGCGCGCGAGTGGCTGCCCTTCCTCGACGAGCCGCTGGTGATCGGCAACGGCATCGATCTCGACGCCTTCGCCTATTCGCCCGTCCCCAAGGGCGAGCCCCATGCGATCTGGATGGGACGCCTCGTGCCCGAGAAGGGGCCGCATCTGGCCATCGATGCCGCCCGCGTCGCCGGCATCCCCCTGAAATTCGCCGGTCCGCAGAGCAACCGCGCCTATTGGGACGCCGAGATCGCCCCCCGCCTCGGCCCGGACATCACCTATCTCGGCCATCTCGGCCATGCCGAACTCGCCCGCCGCGTCGGCGAGGCCCATGTGGCCCTGTGCACGCCGCGATGGGAGGAGCCGTTCGGCCTCGTCCTGGCCGAGTTCCTGGCCTGCGGCACGCCGGTGGCGGCCTTCGCCCGCGGCGCCATCCCCGACATTCTCGACGAGACGTCGGGCGTTCTCGCCCAGGCCGACGATCCGGTGGATCTCGGGCGGGCGCTGTCCCGCGCCATCCGCCTCGACCGGCACGATTGCCGCCGCCGGGCCGAGCACCTCTTCGACGCCGACACCATGACCGACCGCTACGAGGCGATGTACCATGCCGAAATCCGCCGCTGGTCGACCCCCGTCTCCGTCCGTCCGGTCCCGGCCGGCGCTCGCGCACCCCTGCTCGACAATGCGTAACAGCCCGCTTTCCCTCGGCCGGGCCGTCGTCTGCGTCCCCGCCCGCAACGAAGCCGAGGTGATGCCGCGCCTCGTGCGCTCCCTCGACCGGCAGATCGGTTCGGGAGACGGCGCGCTGCTGCGCGTCGTGATCCTGGCCAACAATTGCACCGACGAAACCGTGTCGCTGATCCGCGAGATGGAGCGCAACGGCGAGACGCGCCATCTCGACCTCCGGGTGATCGAGGCCGTGGTGCCGCGCGAGGTGGCCCATGTGGGCACGGCCCGCCGGATGGCGCTCGATGCCGGGGCCGACTGGCTGGACGCCGATGGTGTGCAGGATGCCGTCCTCCTCAGCACCGATGCGGATGCCGTCGCCGCGCCCGGCTGGGCCCGCGCCAATCTGGCGGCCCTGGAGCATGCCGAACTCGTGGGCGGCCGCCTCGTCATCGAGACGGAGGAGAGCGAGAACCGGGACCCGGAGATCCACGCGCTGCATCGCCGGATCGAGCAATACTGGGTCGCGGTGCGCGCCCTCGAAGAGGCCATCGATCCCCCCGCCCACGATCCGGCGCCCCGCCACGGCGACCATGTGGCGGCGAGCCTGGCGCTGCGCGCCGCGCTCTACCGCGAGGTCGGCGGACTGCCCGCGATTCCCTGCGGCGAGGACAACGCGCTGGTCGCCAAGGTCCGCCTCGCGGGCGGCCGCGTGCGCCATTGCCCCCGTGTCTCGATCTCCGTCTCCGATCGCGGCACCGGCCGCGTCACCGGCGGGATGGCCACCGAGATGGCCCGCCGCGCCCGCGTCGTCGCGGGCGAGGAGGATTACCTCCTGCCGCCGGCGGGCCATTGGCTCGCGGTGATCGAGCGCCAGCGCGCGTTCCGCCTCGCCTGGAGCGCCAAGGGCGGCCCGGAAGCCGGGCTGCGGGCGCTCGGAATCTCGGCCGAGGACATCGCCGCCATCGATCCGGGCTCTTGCGTCAACGCCATCGCCTTCGCCGAGCGCGTGGGCGAACGGGTCGGCGAGATCGCGCCCGAGCCGGCGCACGTGCCCCTCGACGAGGCCATCGCGGGGCTCGACGCCCTGCTCGCCCGGCTGATCGACAGGCCCAGGGCCCGCGTCGCGTGAGCGAGGCGGCGGCGCACCGGCGTCCCGTCGGCTACTACGTCCATCATCAGGGCGCCGGTCACTGGCAGCGGGCGAATCTCATCGCCGCCCGCCTGGACCGGCCCGTGACCCTCATCGGCACCCTGGCCGACATCGACACCTCGACCGCCAACGGCGCGATCCTCGACCTGCCCGACGACCGGCTCACCGGATTCGACGGCCAGGACGGCGAGGCGATCCGGCCGGACTGCTTCCACTATGTCCCCGTGGGGATCGACCGCATCCGCGCCCGGATGGGGAGGCTAGCCGCCTGGATGGCCGAGCACGATCCGGCCCTGCTCATCGTCGACGTGTCGGTGGAGGTGACGCTCCTCGCGCGGCTCCTGTCGGTGCCGACCCTGGTGGTGCGCCTGGCCGGGAACCGCACCGATATTCCGCATCTCGAAGGCTTCCGCTCGGCCGAGCGCCTGCTGGCCTTCAACCCGCCCGAGATCGAAACGGCCGGAACGCCCGATTGGGTGCGGGCGAAGACCCTCTATGCCGGCTTCCTTGCGGATGCCCCCAAGGCAAGCGCGCCCGATGACGGCTCCATCGCGGTGATCTACGGGCGGGGCGGGACCGGCGGCTCGGCCTCCGACCTCGCGGCGGCGGCCCGCGCCATCCCCGACCGGCAGTGGCACGTGCTCGGTCCGGTGGAGCCTCTCGCGACCGACGCCCCGCCGAACCTGCATCTCCACGGCTGGGTCGCCGAGACCGGCCCCTATCTCGACCGTGCCGCCCTCGTGGTCGGTGGCGGCGGCGACGGCGTCGTCGCGGCGGTGGCGACACGGGCCAAGCGCTTCCTCTGCCTGCCGGAACCCCGTGCCTTCGACGAACAGACGGCGAAAGCGGAATCCCTGGCGGCTCTCGGCGCGGCTATCGTCCGCACCGCATGGCCGGACGCCTCGGACTGGCCGGCATTGATCCAGGCGGGCCTCGCGCTGGATCCGTCAGTGATCGGCGGGTTGGTGCAGGCCGACGCCATCGGTCGCACGGTTGCGATCATCGAAGAGGTCATCGCGGGCATCGAGCGCCGACGCGCGCCTTTGGTCTAGCGCCCGTTTGAGGCGCTGTTCCAAGCCTTTACCTCATCCTGAGGTGCCGCGGAGCGGCCTCGAAGGAGGCTTCCAGGGATCGCATCGACCACTGGAGGGCTCCTTCGAGGCCTTCGCTGCGCGCCGGCACCTCAGGATGAGGTGGATTGGTGGGATGAACCAGCCCTCGACGTCTGAAAGCAAAGCCGCCAGCGGTTCTGCACCAATACCTAAAAAGGCCGGTCCAGCGGCACCCGCGCGGCGTCCATCTCGTCCACTGTCGGCATGCGCAGGATCGTCGGCGCCTCGCGCCAGGTCGGCGGCAGCAACCCCAGGCGCGCGAAGGAATCGAGCCAGCCGTCCATGGGCCAGAGCCCGTGGCGGGCGTGGAAGCGGGTGGCGTTGGCGATGATGTCGGAAAAATGCTGGAGCGGCGGGTCGAAAGCCCCGTGATACTGGTGGAAGGCTTGGCCGCCCGCGCTGAACAGGATCGGGATGCCGGCCGCATCGGCCCGGAAGGCGAGGTCGGTATCCTCGGCGCCGTAGCCGTCGAAGGCCTCGTCGAACCCGCCGATCCGGTCGAAGGTCGTGGCCCGGACGCCGAAGGCGAGGGACCAGAACAGGCCGGGATTGTCGGTGCGGGCGAGGCCCGCAGCCGGGAAGCTGCGCACCGGATGGGTATGCCCCACGGCGCGCAACCCCGCCTCGGTCCAGCCGTCGTCGACCGCTCTCGCGGGCAGGTAGCTCACCTCGCAGCAGATCAGCCCGTCGGCCTGTCCGAGATCCGCGTCGAGGCTGGCGACGAGATCGCCCGAGGGAATGCAATCCACATCGAGGAAGATCAGGTGATCGCCGCAGGCCGCGCGGCGCCCGGCGTTGCGGGCACGGGCCAGCGGCAGGCCCGTGCTCGGCAGGTCGATGCGGCGGATGGGAAAGCCGTGATCGGGGAGGGGGGCGGGGTTCGCCCCCATCTCCACCACGATGCATTCGGCCGGATGCGTGCCCCGGCCGAGCCCTTCGAGCAGGCGCGCCAGATGCGCGTCGCGGCCCTTGTTCAGCGTGATGACGGTCGTGCTCATGCGGCGTCCGCCGGCATCGCGACGAAGATCTCGTAGGGGCCGAGGAAGCGCGCGATCATCTCCGGCGCGAGGCGGAACCCCGTCGGGTCGTCGGAAATGAGGTCGGTGGTCTGCGAGCTATGCGCCGCCACGGCCCGCGCCTTCGCCTCCACATGCTTGCCGACATCGAGGCGGTAGCCCGACGGAGGCGCGCCGACCTCCGTGCCCTGCGGCAGGGTCCAGCCCCAGACCGGATAGGCGAAGGCCTTCGTCGCGCCGAGCTTCGCCTGGGCGAGCCGGACGATGGCGGCCGCCGCCTGATGATCGCAATGGGGATCGTGCGCCCAGGTCACGCAGACCGCGCCGGCCCCGCTCTCTTTGGCCACGGACGCCACCACATCCGCCGCCGCCTGCGCCTCGGGGCCGCGGCTCGGCACCCCCGCATCGGGCAGGCGCAGGAACGTGACGTTGGCGGGGGCGAGGCCGAGCGCTGCCACCGCTTCCAGTGTCTCCTCCTCGCGCAGCGCCCGCAGGCGGAGCGGCGGATAGAGGGCGGAATGGGTGTGCGAGCCGCAGCCGTCGCTGACGATGACGAGCCGCACGTCGCGCCCGCGTGCGCAGGCCTCGGCGATCAGGCCCCCGCATCCGAGGCTCTCGTCATCCGGGTGCGGGGCGACGACGACGAGCCCACCACCATCGGTGAGGGCATCGAGATCCGCCACGGGGAGATTCTCGGCGGCGGTGAGAAAGGCGTCGGCATGCATGGAAGCGAGGAGTCCCTGAGAAAGGATGGCAGCGCCATCGCCATGATTGTCCGAACCCGTTTCCTGACCCTACGGCATTCACACATGTCGCGGGCTGCACCGCCCCGCCCTCCTCCCCCTTGTGGGGAGGAGTTGGAGGTGGGGGTGGTTGGGCGACCCTCAGG
>NZ_VRVC01000115.1:0-16112 GCF_008040005.1 Methylobacterium sp. WL19 | reverse complement strand
CCCCCGCCTTGAGCGCCGGCGCCGCGGCCTGGAGGGCCAGGAGAGCGCCAAGCGCGTTGAGCTTGAAATCCATCACCGCGTCGTCGGCGGTCAGCTTCGCCAGCGGCTTCAGGTTGATGGTGCCGACTGCGTAGACGAGCCCGGCCAAGGTGTCGCCCGCCTCCTGCGTGACGATCGCGAAATGGGCGGGGTCCGTGACGTCGCCTGCGGTGAAGGTGGTCTCACCGAGGTCGGCGGCGACTTCCTCGAGCCGCCCGGCATCGCGCGCCGCGAGATGCAGCGGGATCCCGCGCTTGCGCAGGGCCCGCGCCGTGGCCATGCCGATACCGCCGGTTCCGCCGTAGATCACAACCCGATTCATGACCGCTCCCATTCCGTGCCGGATCGGTTAGGTAAGGCGGACGGCGCGACCGTGGAGCCCGCAGGGCACCATCCGTAGAGTCGCACGCCGCGCATCCGCTCCCGGGGTTCTTCATGAAGTTTGCCTTCGCCGGCATCGATTTCCTCGGCGGCGTGTTCGAAGCGCTGGTGGATGCCGGATGGACGCCGATCAAGCTGTTCACCCGGCCCTGCGATGGGCTCTACGACCACAACGAGGCGGTCGTGGCCCAGAGCCGCCGTCACCGCATCCCGATGCAACTCTCGCGGATCAAGCTCGCGGATCTCGACGCCCTGGCGCAGACCCACGGGACGGACTGGGCGCTCGTGGTGGCCGGTTACCCCTGGCTCATCCGGGGCTGGCGCAACCGGGCCGGCTACGCCCTGAACTTCCATCCCTCGCCCCTGCCGGTCGGGCGCGGCCCCTACCCCCTCTTCAAGGCGATCACCGACGCACGCGACAGCTGGGGCGTGACCGCGCATGTGCTGGCCGAGGAGGGGTTCGACACGGGTGACATCCTCGCGCAGGAGACGTTCGCCATGGCGCCGCAGGAGACTCACGAGACCCTGCTCGCCAAATGCCAGATCGCAGCCCGGCGGCTGGCCTCGGGACCGATCGCGCGCGACCTGCCGACTCGCTGGCGGGCGGCCCAGCCCCAGGGCGAAGGCTCCTACTGGCCCCGCGTGACGGATGCGGACAGGACCCTCGATTTCCGCACGGACGTGGAGGCGATTCTGCGGCGCATGCGGGCCTTCGGCACCATCGAGACCATCGTACAGTTGGGCGACAACCGTGTCTTCGTCGCGGCGGCGGAAGGCTGGCGCGAGCCGCACCGCCACTCGCCGGGAACGATCGTCCACCGCTACCGCCGCCACATCGTCGTCGCCGCCCGCGACGGCTTCATCCAGATCACCCGCTGGAGCCCGGTCGCCGTCGCGGATGCCGGGCAACTCGGGCGCTAGGACAAGCCTCCCATGCCGCGCATGCGCAAGAAGGCGGATCTGCCCACCAAGGTCTGCGCCACCTGCGGCAAGCCCTTCGCTTGGCGCAAGAAATGGGAACGGGTGTGGGACGAGGTCCGCTACTGCTCCGACCGCTGCCGGAACGAGGCGAAGCGGCCGGGCAAGGCCTCCTGATCACAAGGCCTCCTGATCAGGCGCGGGCGGCAGCGATCAGGGCGGCCTGCGTATCGATATCGAGGACGACGGCCGCATCCATCTCCAGTTCCACGACATCCGTCCGCGCCGCCAGGATCCGGCCGGCGCCCTGATCCCCGGTGAGCGACGCCAGATCGGACGCGAGGAGCGCGCGATTGAGGAGAACCGGGTTTCCGCGCGATCCGCGATGGACCGGGACGATGGCGGCCGGCGCCGGGTCGGCGGCCAGGAAGGCCTCGACCAGGGACGCGAGGTGGCTGGGCCGGATACGCGGCATGTCCCCGAGCATCACGATGATGCGGGCGGTCTCCGGCAAGGCGTCGAGCCCGCATCGCAGGGAGGTGGACAGGCCCTCGGCATGGGCCGGGTTGTCGACGATCCGCAGGTCGAGGCCCGCCAGCGCCCGCCGGACCGCAGCGCCATGCGAGCCGAGAATCACCGCCACGGGACCGAGATTCGCCGCGATCGCAGTCTCGGCCGCGTGGCGGACGAGCGGCCGGCCATCGAGGAGTGCAAGCATCTTCACGGCCTCACCGAAGCGCGTTCCCCGGCCAGCGGCGAGGAGGACGATGCCGACGGCGTCAGGCATCCTCCGACATGCTTTCTTCCGACGGACCCTGCCGCCCCGATCTCGGCTGAGGCCGGGACACGATCTCCATGAGCAGGCCACCGACGCCGAGCCCGACGATGTCGGCGCGGCTCACCGCGAGGCCGGCGAGCAGGCGATGGAGAACCCAGTCGAACCCATTCTCGGCGGGCGAGCGCGCGCAGCCGGGAGCCCCGATCACCGGGACCTCGCCGCGACGGCCGACGAGGAGCAGGTTGCCGGGATCGACGGGCATGCCGAAATGCTCCACCTCCCCGCCCGCCGCCTCGATGCCGGCGGGGATGACGTCGCGCCGGTCGGCGATGGCCGAGGCGCCGAACACCACGACGAGATCGCATCCGTCGCGGTCGATGGCCTCGGGGATGGCGGTCGCCACCGCACCGGCCTCATGCGAGACTCGAAGGTCGGAGGCGATCCCGGCCCCGGTCGGCCCCAGCCGGCGTTCCAGGTTGCGCAGGGTCTTGGCGACGGTGGCCTCCTTGAGCCCCGACAGCAGGGTGGAGACGACACCCACCCGGAAGCGGCGATAGGGCATGACCGTGAGGGGCGCCGGCGTCGCGATCCCGCAGGCGCGGTCGAGGGCGGAGCCGGACACGGCATAGGGAATGATCTTCACCGTCGCCACCATCTCGCCCGGACTCACCGGTCGGAACGGCGGCAGGGTCGCGAGCGTGATGGCCTCGTCCACGGCGTTCACCGCGTCGACGACAGGACGGTCGATCATCAGAATGCCCGCCACCTCCGCCTGGAGGTTGCAGCGCCCGGTGAAGGCGGGGCCGGTGGAAAGACCCGACCCCGCCACCCGAGCGGCGAGACGGGCGGCAGCCTCGTCCTCGCCGACATCGCCCGTCTCCAGGGTCACCGCCACCACGCTGTCGAGGCCGGCCTCGGCGAGACGACGCGCGTCGTCGCCCTGGATCGGCTGCCCCTTGCGGACGATCACGTCATCGGCCCGCAGGGTATGGGCGGCGATGAGCCCCGCGGCCCGCGTGATCGCGACCGAACCGAACTTCACGCGGGGCCTCCGCCTTTGACGGCACGCGGACCGCCGCCGCGCAGGGCGGACACGATCTGCGCCAGGATGGAGACCGCGATCTCGGCCGGGCTCACGGCGCCGATGTCGAGGCCGATCGGCGCCTCGATCCGCGCGATCTGCTCGGGCGAGAGCCCGGCCTGCGACAGGCGTTCGACCCGCGCGGCGTGGGTCTTCCGCGAGCCGAGGGCGCCCACATAGAAGCACTCGGCCTTCAGGGCCGCGATCAGCGCGGGATCGTCGATCTTCGGATCGTGGGTCAGGGCCGCGACGGCGCAATAGCGGTCGAGGGGCGGAACGGGGCCGGCCAGGGCCTCGTCGGGCCAGAGGGGCAGGAGGGGAACCTCCGGAAAGCGCTCGGGCGTGGCGAAGGCCGTCCGCGGGTCGATGACGCTCACGGACAGGTCGACCGCCGTCGCCATCGGGCAGAGCGCCTGGCTAATATGCACCGCCCCGATCAGGACGAGCCGCACGGCGGGCACCTGCACGGTGAGGAAGAACTGCCGCCCCTCCACCTCGACGAGGCCGCTCTTTCCGGAGGCGAGGCGTCGCGCCAGGATGTCGGCCAGGGGGTCGGCCGGGATCTCTGCCTCGCGGACCACGCGCTGGCTGCCGTCGTCGAGGTCGGTGACGAGCATCGCGGCGCGGCGCGCGGCACGCTCGACGTTGAGGGCATGGAGGGAATCGAGCTTCATGGCGCCGCTTCAGTCGATGCGTTCGACGAAGACGCGGATGCGCCCGCCGCAGGAGAGACCGACCCGCCAGGCGGTCTCGTCGGCGACGCCGAACTCGATCACCCGGGATCGTCCGTCGGCGATGGCGTCCAGCGCTTCCGTGATGACGGCCCCCTCGACGCAGCCGCCCGAGACCGAACCGAGGAAGTTGCCGCCCTCGTCGACGACGAGGTGGCTGCCCACCGGGCGAGGCGCGGAGCCCCAGGTCTCGACCACGGTGGCAAGCGCCACGCCGCGCCCGCTAAGGCGCCACGCCTCGGCCGCGTGGAGGATGTCTGTTTCGGTGGAGAGCATGGGACACTCCGCGCGCTGCGCGTCCAGGGCATGACGGCACTCACGCAACGCCGCCTCGGGGAGATAGGCTCCGGCACCCCCGGTGCAATGCGCAGGCGAGGCCCGTGCCATGCCCGGCCCCCGAAGCGTGCCGACCGGCACACAGGCATCGCCCAATGGATCGCCCCGTGGAAGGACGGCCCATTCGATCGGGCCGCGCCAATTGCGTCAGGCTGCGCTAAGGAGGCTGGATCGGCCTCGTGCCGACCATCCGGGCCTCGCACCATGAGACGCATCTTACCCGCGGCCGCCGCACCGTTCTTCGCCGCGCTGGCCTTCGTCGCATCCGGCGTCGTCGCACAGAGTCCGGCCCAGGCACCGGTCCGGATCGGCCTCTCGCTCCCTCTCACCGGGCCGGATGCCGCCTTCGGACAGGGGCTCCGGGCGGGAGCCGAACAGGCGGTGGCGGATCTCAACCGCGCGGCCGGCCCAAAGGGGCTCAAGCTCGCCCTCGTCGTGGCCGACGATGCCGGCGACGGCAAGCAGGGGCTCGCGGTCGCGCGCAAGTTCATCGCCGATCGGGTCCCCCTCGTCGTCGGGCCGTTCAACGCCACCGTGGCGGCGTCGGTCCTGCCGATCTACGAGGACGCGGGAATCGCCGCCGTGACGCCCGGCATCGCCTGGCCTGCCTTGACCACGCGCGGGGCCTGGAACGTCTTCCGTATCGGCGGCAGTGACGCCGAGCAGGGGCCGATCGCGGCCACTTATCTCCTCGCACGTTTCCGCGGGCGGCGGATCGGCTTCGTTCACGACAAGAGCACGTTCGGGCGCGGATTGGTGGACGATGTCGCCCGCATCCTCAAGGGGAACGGGCAGGCCGAGACGGCTTTCGAGAGCCTCAACCGCGGCGACAGGGACCTGTCGTCCCTCGTCGCCCGCCTGAAACGCGCGCAGGTCGAGGTCGTCTATTTCGGCGGCCTCGCGCCGGAAGCCGGCCAGCTGATCCGCTCCCTGCGCGAGGCGGGTCTCGCCATACCCCTCGTCGGCAGTGACGGGCTCCTCGACAAGGACTTCGCCACGGGGGCCGGCCCGGGCGCCGAGGGGACGGTGATGACCCTCCTGCCGGAGCCGCGAAAGCTGCCCGAATCCAAGGGCGTGGCGGCCAGGCCGAGGACGCCGGAGGCCGACATGGTGGCGGCGCAGGGCTATGCGGCGGTGGAGATCCTCAGACAGGCCGTGGAGCAGGCGAAGTCGAGCGAGGGCCGCAAGGTCGCGGATCTCCTGCACGGCGGTGTGCCGCTCAAGACCGCCATCGGCGAGATCGCGTTCGATGCCAACGGCCAGTCCAAGGCACCCGGCTACGTGCTGCAGGTCTGGAGGAAGACGCCGGACGGCCGCATCGATTACGCCGGCAACGCCGTGACGCCCTGAGGCGAGGGGCCCGCGTATCGCCGCCGGTTCGGGAAGGCCGTACTCGCCACGGATGCGGCTCGATACCAAGCGGCGCCGATCACGACCTATGGTCGTCCTCGGCGCGTTCGGCGAACACCCGCCACCGCGCAGTCGCGCGGGCGGACGGCGATGAGGTCTCCTTGTCGTCGTCCGGCACGAGCCTGCCGAATCGGGCAGTTGAGCCCCCCGCGACACTGTCGAGGGACCAGGACAGCATGTGATTTTCTGTCGACGCGATAGCGTTCCAGGCGGTAAAAGCTTGCTTACGGGACGCGCGAACATTATGTCGTGCCGACGCTCGCCGGTGTTGCGCATCCGATGGGATCGGACCCGCCGCCCGCAGCGTTTTGCCGAACGGCTATGTTTTTGGTGTCCCGGAATGCCCCGTTCTGGCGTTCCGGCTGGAGAGTGTGGATGGCGAAAGAAGAGTTGATGCAGTTCGACGGTCTCGTGATCGAGATCCTGCCGGACGCACGCTACCGCGTGCAGCTCGACCAGGGCCACGAGATCGTGGCCTACACGGCCGGCAAGATGAAGAAGAACCGCATCAAGACTCTGGCCGGCGACCGTGTCACCGTCGAGATGTCCCCCTACGATCTCGAGAAGGGCCGCCTCGTGTTCCGTCACAAGGACGAGCGCTCCTCAGGTCCGCGCCCGCCGATCCGCGGCCAGTTCCGCCGCCGCTGAGCATGGATACCGCCAGTCTCCGTCCCGGCCCGGGATGGAACGGCATGTCTGTCATGACGCTGCCTCGGAACACCTTCGTGGAATGACCCAGCCGTCATGGACCCTGCGATTTCGCTGAACGAGCATTCCTCCGTCATTCCGGCTAGCGCGGCCAGCCGGAGAGCGAGAATGAGGCTGCGACCGAGCCTTGCGGCGGCGGCAAACCTTCTCTGCAGCCTCGACCGACACCGCATGGCGTTGCTTTGGAATCCCGGCCTGACTGCTGTTGAAGCCGTCAGGATCGTCCCCAAGCCGTCAACGCCCCTGAAGCGCTAAGTCGCTTGCCCGAGTCTGTGGAACGTTCGCCATTTCCCGTTCGTCGGCGCGCCGCTCTCTGCTTCAGATCTCACCTGACTTTCGAGAAAATTGGGTCAGCCGGACGCTCCCCATCGAACTGGCATGATGCGCCTTGACCCTCCTGCGTCAATGGCGCAGTCTTGAGTATGGCTGGACCACTTCATACGGTCATTGAGACGGAGGTGTATCTACGCTCCGCCGAAAGAGTCATGACCGAGACCGAGCGGTCCGCGGTCGTGGATTATTTCGCAGCGAATCCACATGCCGGCAACGTGATCCCCGGTGCGGGGGGGCTTCGAAAAGCTCGCATTCCCCTGGCCGGACGCGGCAAACGCGGTGGTGCGAGGGTGATTTCGTATGTGGTGGCAGCGCGCGGCGTCTACCTGCTCATGGCCTATGCGAAGAACGATCAAAGCGATCTGACCCCCGACCAGGCCCGTGCACTCGCTCGGCTGATTGAAACCTTGTTCTGAGGAGACGAACCGATGGACGACGCGACATTCGCGGAATTGACGCGGAGCCTGGAGCAGGCGGCCATGCACGCGCGTGGCGAGACAGTGCCCGATTTGCACGTCCACGTGCCTCGGGAGATCGATGTCGTGGCCATACGCAAGGCGACCGATCTTAGTCAGGACGCCTTCGCGCGCCGGATCGGTGTCGCAGTCGGCACTCTGCGAAACTGGGAACAGCGCAGACGTCGACCCGAGGGGCCAGCCCGTGTGCTTCTGGCGCTCCTTCAGCGCAATCCTCGGCTCGTCGAGGAGACGTTCGGAAAGCCGGCCTGATCCATCCGGGCCGACGTCCTGACAATGCCAAACGTCGCGGATCGCCTACTTCCCGAACCGCTCGAATTTCGGGAAGCTCCGGGTCATCAGCGTGCCGGCCTCGGCCCGGTGGCCCATCCACTTCTCCAGCAGTGCCGCGTTGGCGAGCCGCTCCTGACCGGCGCTGTCGCGCCAGGGCAGGCCCTCGGCCAGGGTGAAGACGTGGGCGTCGGTGAGCGTGCTCTGGCGGCAGCGCTGCAGGCGCACGCCCTTGCCGCGCGACAGTTCCGGCATTTCCGAGAGCGGGAAGACCAGTAGCAACCGGTCTGCGCTGCAGACGGCGACATGATCGCCGCCGCCGGCAGGCACGAGCAGCATGGCCTGGGCCGGCTCGTCGAGCCCCATGATGCCCTTGCCCTTGCGGGTATTGGCCACCAGCGCGTCGGCGGGGGCGAGGAAGCCGCGCCCATCCGAGCCTGCGATCAGGAGCTTGCCGCCCGGCTGATACGGCAGCGCGGCGACGATCTCGGCGCCGTCGTCGAAATCCACCATCAACCGGATCGGATCACCGAAGCCGCGCCCGCCCGGAAGCTTCGCCGCTTCGAGGGTGAACACCTTGCCGTTGGAGGCGAGCACCAGGATCTTGGCCGTGGTCTCGCTGAGGAACGAGATATTGAGGGCGTCGTCGCCCTTGAAGGCGACGCCCGACAGATCGGCGACATGCCCCTTGAGGGCGCGGATCCAGCCCTTGGCCGAGACGATGACGGTGATCGGCTCGCGCTCCACCATGGCGGAAGTGAAGTCGATCCCGGCGGTATCGGGCGGGTTCTCCAGGGTGGTGCGGCGGGCGCCGAGCTTGGTCTCGGGCCCGAAGGCCTTCTTCACGGCGCGGATCTGCTTGGTGATGTCCGACCATTGCATCTTCTCGGAGCCGAGGAGCTCTTCGAGCCCGTCCTTCTCCTTGGTCAGCGTATCGAGTTCGCGCTTGAGCTCCATCTCCTCCAGCTTGCGCAACGAGCGCAGGCGGGTGTCGAGGATGGCGTTCGCCTGGAGTTCGGTGAGTTCGAACCGCTTCATCAGGGACGGTTTCGGTTCGTCCTCCTCGCGGATGATGCGGATTACCTCGTCGAGATCGAGATAGACGATGAGGAGGCCGCCGAGGATTTCGAGGCGGCGCTCGATCTGCGCGAGGCGGTGGCGCGAGCGGCGCTGGAGCACGACGCGGCGATGGTCGAGCCATTCGCGCAGGGCCTCGGCCAGCCCGATCACGCGCGGGACGAGACCGCCCACCAGGACGTTCATGTTGAGGGGGATGCGGGCTTCGAGCTCGGTGAGCCGGAACACCGATTCCATCAGGATCACCGGGTCGACGCTGCGCGAGCGCGGCTCCAAGACGACACGGACGTCCTCCGCCGATTCGTCGCGCACGTCGGCCAGCAGCGGCAGCTTCTTCTCCTGCAGCAGTTCGGCCAGCTTCTCGATGAGCCGGGCCTTGGGAATGCCGTAGGGGATCTCGGTGACGACGATGTTCCAGGTACCGCGCCCGGTATCCTCCTTCGCCCAGCGCGCCCGCACGCGAAAACCGCCACGCCCGGTGCGGTAGGCTTCGGCGATCGACTCGGCACTGTCGATGAGAATGCCGCCGGTGGGGAAATCCGGCCCCTTCACGAAGGTGAGGAGCTGGGCCGAGGTCGCATCGCGATGGCCGATGAGATAGAGCGCCGCGTCGCAGAGTTCGGCGGCGTTGTGGGGCGGGATCGAGGTGGCCATGCCCACCGCGATGCCCTGGGAGCCGTTGGCGAGCAGGTTCGGGAAGGCCGCCGGCAGGACGATGGGCTCGTCCTTCTCGCCATTGTAGGAGGGCCGGAAATCGACCGTGTCCTCGTCGATCCCGTCGAGCAGGAGGCGGGCGACCTCCGTCAGCCGCGCCTCGGTGTAGCGGTATGCGGCGGGGCCATCGCCGTCGATGTTGCCGAAATTGCCCTGGCCATCCACCAGCGGATAGCGCTGCGCGAAGTCCTGGCTGAGCCGCACCAGCGCATCGTAGATCGCCTGGTCGCCGTGAGGATGGAAATCGCCCATCACGTCGCCGACGATCTTCGCGCATTTCTTGAAGGCGGTGTTCGGGTCGAGCCGGAGCAGCCGCATGCCGTAGAGGATGCGGCGATGGACGGGCTTGAGCCCGTCGCGGGCGTCCGGCAGCGCCCGGTTCATGATGGTGGAGAGCGCATAGGCGAGGTAGCGCTCTTCCAGCGCCGACTTCAGCTCGACGCTCTCGATGCCGTCGGATCCCGATGGCGGATCGAAGGGCTGGCCCATGACGAACTCCCGGGCCGAACATGGCCCAAATCAGAACATAACGCGAACGTGACTTAGGCGCTCTGCGTCCCCAACGCAACGAATCGCGCCCGCTCCGCCGGAGGCGCGATGGCGCGCGGCCCCCAGATGTGCTGGTCGAGGAAATACCCCGTCAAGGTAAACCCATTGGCTACATCCCGCTCGTCGGGCGGCATGAAGCCGGTGCGGCCGCCCTTCCGGTCGAGAAGGAAGCCCGGCAGCGCCAGCAACCTGTCCCGGAAGGGCTCTCCGGCCGAGGCGCTGACCGCCCGCCCGGTCCTGGGCGAGACGTAGATCAGCGCGTCGTTGCCTCCCGTGGCGGCGCAGGCGCTGAGATCGAGCCCGTAGCCGAGCTCGGCCAGGATCGCGAGTTCGAACCGCACCATCAGGAGCGGCGCGATCACCCGGTCGTCGAGATGGGCGACGAGGATGCGGGCCGCCTCGTAGACGGCGGGATGGGGATCGCGCTCGGGCAGGAGGCGCAGGAGCGCGGCCATGTGGGTCACGCCGTAAAGGGCGAGGCCGGAGCCCATGAGCCGCGCGGCGGCGGATTCGAGGGGCTCCACCGCGAAGGCGCCCAGGCTCTCGTCGAGGCGCGCCCGCCAGGTCAGCCGGACGTGATTGCCGGTCTGCAGCACCGGCTGCATCCGCCTCGAGCGCCCGCCATGGACGAGGCCGAGATGGCGGCCGTGGTCCAGGGTCATCACTTCGAGGACGACGCCGGTCTCGCCTTGCCTGCGCAGCCCCAGCACCACGCCGTCGTCGGTCCATTGCATGCCCCCTCCTTAGAGCGCGGACCGTGCGTTGGAAACGGGCCGGTCCGTCCACTCGAGGGCGTGGATTGCATCGTCACCGGCATTCCCGCAGGGCGTGTTCGACGCTATGCCTCATGCTCCCCTGGTTCGAGACTCGACGACCATGACCGTCTTACCGCGCGCCCGCACGGACCGTGCAATCTCCCGCCGTGCTGGCGGCGCATGGCTTGGCCTCGTCGCCGTCGCGCTCACCGGGTGCGGGCGGCCCGATCCGGCACCCGCGCCCGGCGCGACCTTCACCATGCGCGAGCGGGTGGCCGCCCTGGCCCTGCGCCAGAGCGGTTTCGGCTCGATCTCGGTGATCCCGGTCCGGTTCGAGCACAGCCGCATCGCCGGACCGTTCGAGGATGACGGCCGCACCCTCTATTGCGTGTCCGCCCGGATGATGGGCCGCCGCTTCCTCAAGGGCGAGAAGGCCAAGGCCGTCATCCGCGAGGAGGCCGGCAAGCTCAGCATCCTCGAAGATGCCGAGGAGGTCTGCGAGGGCCACAAGACGGAGCCGTTCAAGGAGCTGGAGGCGCTGGGGAACAGATAAGGATGTATGTTTCCGGCAATGGCTGACGCCGTAACACGCGAGAAAATACCTGAAAGAACGATCTAGACATGAAAGCCAAGCC
Source organism: Methylobacterium sp. WL19 (assembly GCF_008040005.1). Lineage (NCBI taxonomy): Bacteria > Pseudomonadati > Pseudomonadota > Alphaproteobacteria > Hyphomicrobiales > Methylobacteriaceae > Methylobacterium > Methylobacterium sp. WL19. The sequence continues at coordinate 4,921 of NZ_VRVC01000115.1, read as the reverse complement.
CGGCCTCCGGTTTCTAATCCTGCTGCTACTCTCCGTCCCCTCGCTAACGGCGGGAAACGTCGTCGCCGTGGCGCATACCCCTTACATGACGCAGACGGAGCGATTGACGCTGCCCGACGGCGAACAGGGGGAAATCCGGCTCCTTCACGGAGATGGAATCCTCTTTTCTGATTCTGTTCGTCTCCTCGTTCTCGATGGCCGGGGGCGACCGTTAGCGCGCAGCGGTAAGTACTCCCTGATCTCCCTGATCTGCGACGGCACACCAAGATCTTGCCGAGGCTACGTTCACGATACAGCACAGGTTCTGACGATTGATCCGTCTTCGTTCAGGTCGGTAGACGCGACATTACCGAGCGCGAGCGTCGAAGGCGACGACTTCATGTGGAGCACGGAATCGGGGAACGAGAGTTGGGGATTCGCGGCACGCATGGCGTTGCCAAGCGAGATCGTGGTTCGCGAGTCTGCATTCATCATGGAGCATCCGTATCTCCATGGCTTAGTGATGGGCTTTGGATGCCTCACGGCAGTCCTGGCATTCGTGGCCACCGGGCGTCCTACACATCGCAGCCGCTGGCTACTCACTCTCTGGGCCTTCAGTATCCTGTTGCGCGCTATGACTGCCGCACTGGTTGTCTATCTGATATTCGCTCTTCTCCTTGTCATTCCACTCAGCCTTGTGTCGACGCTGCTAAGCTTCACCTTAGGCATTGCTATCGTCCTTGGAATACGAAAACATTGGGGCCGATCAGCCTTGATCGTACCCGCTCGCAACGTCCCGCCCTGAACGCATGCGATCAAGGTCGCGGCTTGCCCGGACCGACCGGTGATGCTCCGATACGGTCCATGCCGCATCGTCCGCTCTCGCTCACCCTCGATCTCATCGCCCGCGCCCATCCGATTCCCGTCGCCGACGATGCGAGCGCCCTGCATCTCCTCACCGATCGCGATCTCGCGCCCGGCCTCGACCGGATGCTCCATGGCAGGCCGGCGCAGGGGAACGGGCTCTGGGTGTTCGGCTACGGCTCGCTGATCTGGCAGCCGGAATTCGCCGTGGCCGAGCGGCGCACCGGCACGGTGCGGGGCTATCACCGGCGCTTCTGCCTGTTGCAGCGGCGCTTTCGCGGGAGCCGCGACCGGCCGGGCCTCGTCCTCGCCCTCGACCGGGGCGGCATCTGCCGGGGAATCGCGTTCAGACTGGAGGGCATCGACCCGGCCGCGACCCTGATGCCGGTGTGGCGCCGCGAGATGCGCGGCGGCGGCTATGAGGGACGCTGGGTCACGGTGGAGACGGGCACAGGCCCGGTCACCGCCCTGACCTTCGTCGTCAACCGCGCCAGCGACCGCTACACCGGCCGCCTCACCGAGGAAGAGATCGCCGACCGGATCGCCACCGGCGCGGGGCATCTCGGCCCGAGCGCGGAATACCTCTTTCGCACGGCGCAGGCCTGCGCCGAGGCCGGCATTCTCGACGACCATCTCTGGCGGCTGCAGCGGCTCGTCGCCGAGCGCCTGGAAGCGGACCACCGGCAGGAGCAGGAGCCCCGCCTTGCGGCGCGTTGACGGAACCGCCCCGCTGAGCATCGCTTTTGCCTGCAGGCGCGGGATAGTCCCGATTCCACCGGGTGCAACGGGGCCGATGCGGCGGCGACGTCCGAAGCATCCATCCCCGCAAGATCGCCGCCCGGAACCGGCGGCCGCACGGCGCAGCGGCGGGAGGGTCTCGACCCGTGAGCAATGGCCTCTCCCTCCCCTCCGCAGCGCCGATCCCGCCTGGTCCAAGGGCGCCCTTCGCCGACCTCGCGGGGCCTTCGGCACCGAGTGGCACGCTCCGGGCCGCCATCCGGGCCGCCCATCGTCTTTCCGAATCCGAGTGCCTCGCCCCCCTGATGGCCGCCGCGCGCCGGAACCCGGGCGAGAACGCGGCCGCGATGCATCTGGCGAGGCACCTCGTCGCCACCCTTCGCGCCAAGGGCTCGCGCGCCCCCGTCGAGCAACTGATGCGCGAGTTCAGCCTGTCGAGCGCGGAGGGGGTCGCCCTGATGTGTCTCGCCGAAGCGCTTCTGCGCATTCCGGATGCGGCGAGCCGGGACGCGTTGATCCGCGACAAGATCGGGCATGGCGATTGGTGGTCGCATCTCGGCCATGCCACCTCCCTCTTTGCCGGCGCGGCCACATGGGGGCTGGTCCTGACGGAACGGGTCGTGGGCGCGCCGGACGAGCCCGGCCTCGCGGCGGCACTGACACGGGTGGTGCGGCGCGCGGGCGAACCCGCCATCCGAAAAGGCGTCGATCTCGCCATGCGCATGCTCGGCGGCCAGTTCGTCACCGGCCGCAGCATCGCCGAGGCGTTGCGCAACGGCCCGCGCAGGGAGGCCATGGGCTTTACCTATTCCTACGACATGCTCGGCGAGGCGGCGATGAATGCCGGGGATGCCGCCCGGTACGCCGAGGATTATGCCGGCGCCATCGCGGCGATCGGCGCGGCATCGGGTGGGCGCGGACAGCTCGCCGGGCCGGGCATATCCGTCAAGCTCTCGGCCCTGCATCCACGCTATGAGCGAGCTCAGCGCGGGCGGGTGATGGCCGAGTTGCTGCCGCGATTGGCGGGCCTCGCCCTCGCGGCGAGCCGTCAGGACATCGGCTTCAACATCGACGCCGAGGAGGCCGACCGCCTCGATCTCTCCCTCGACCTCCTCGAAGCCCTGGCGATGGACGAGCGCCTGGCCGGCTGGGACGGGCTCGGCTTCGTCGTCCAGGCCTACCAGAAGCGCGCGCTCCCGGTGGTGGATTGGGTCGTCGACCTCGCGCGGCGGAGCGGGCACCGCCTCATGGTGCGCCTGGTCAAGGGCGCGTATTGGGATTCGGAGATCAAGCGCGCCCAGGTCGACGGCCTCGACGGCTTCCCGGTCTTCACCCGGAAGGTGCATACGGACGTGTCGTATCTCGCCTGCGCGCGCAGGCTGCTGATGGCCGGTGACGCGGTGTTCCCGCAATTCGCCACCCACAACGCCCGCACGCTGGCGGACATCGTCGCCATGGCGGGGCCGGACTTCCGGCCGGGCGACTACGAGTTCCAGTGCCTGCACGGCATGGGCGAGACGCTCTACGAGGAGGTGGTCGGCGGATCGATCCTGAACCGTCCGTGCCGGATCTACGCCCCGGTGGGCACGCACGAGACCCTGCTCGCCTATCTCGTCCGGCGCTTGCTCGAGAACGGCGCGAATTCCTCCTTCGTCAACCGGATCGCCGACCCCGCCGTCTCAATGGACGACCTCGTCGCCGACCCGGTGGAGCGGGCGCGCCGGGTCTCGCCACCCGGCTCGGGGCATCCGGGAATCCCCCTGCCGCGCGACCTGTTCGCCGGGAGCCGGCCCAATTCGCGCGGCCTCGATCTCGCCGACGAGGACGTGCTCGCGTCCCTCGGCGAGGCCCTACCACGCGGCGCGGCGACGCCCTTCCTCTGGCGACCCGTTCCGTCGGATGGGATCGAAGGCGACAGGCGGGCCGTGCTCAACCCGGCGGACCGAGACGATGTCGTCGGATACGTGGTGGAGGCGGATGACGGATGCGTCGATGCCGCCATCGCGCGAGCGGGCTCGGCGACTCTTGGCTGGGCTGCGACGGCTCCGTCGCGGCGGGCCGAGATCCTGGCCGATGCGGCCGGCCTGATCGAGGCGCGGCGCGACGCGTTCCTCGGGCTGCTGGTGCGGGAGGCGGGCAAGTCCCTCGCCAACGCCGCGGCCGAGATCCGCGAGGCGGTGGATTTCCTCCACTATTACGGTGTGCAGGCGGCGGGCTTCAAAGCCGCGACCCATATCCCCCTCGGCGTGGTCGCCTGTATCAGCCCGTGGAACTTCCCCCTCGCCATCTTCATCGGGCAGGTCGCGGCGGCCCTCGCGGCGGGCAACGCCGTCCTCGCCAAGCCCGCCGGCGAGACGCCCCTGGTGGCCGGGCTCGCGGTGGAGATCCTGATCGAGGCCGGGATTCCGGAGGGCGTGCTCGGCGTCCTGCCGGGAGGGGGGCGGGTCGGCGCCCGCCTCGTGGCCGATCCGCGCATCGACGGTGTCCTGTTCACCGGATCGACCGATGTCGCCAAGCGGATACAGACCGAATTGGCCGGACGCCTCGGCCCTCTGGGGCGACCGATCCCGTTCGTCGCGGAAACCGGCGGCCAGAACGCCCTGGTGGTGGATTCCTCCGCCCTGCCGGAGCAGGTGGTGGCCGATGTGCTGGTGTCGGCCTTCGATTCGGCCGGCCAGCGCTGCTCGGCGCTCCGCGTGCTCTGCCTGCAGGACGAGATCGCCGAGCGCATCCTCACGATGCTGAAGGGGGCGATGGCCGAGCTCACCATCGGCAATCCCGACCAGCTCGCCACCGATATCGGGCCGGTCATCAGCGAGGCAGCGCAACAAAGGATCGAGGCGCATGTGGCGCGGATGCGGGAGCTCGGCCATGCCGTAGACCGGCTCCCGCTGCCCGCCTCCTGCGCGGCGGGCCATTTCGTCCCGCCGAGCCTGATCGCCATCGACAAGCTGGACGACCTCACCGGCGAGGTCTTCGGGCCGATCCTCCACATCCTGCGCTACCGGCGCGGCGGTCTCGACGGGCTCGCCGCCGCCATCGACGAGACCGGCTACGGCCTGACCTTCGGCGTGCACAGCCGGATCGACGCCACCGTCGCGCGCTTCCTGGACCGGGTCCGCGCCGGTAACCTCTACGTCAACCGCAACCTCATCGGGGCCGTGGTCGGCATGCAGCCCTTCGGCGGCGAGGGCCTGTCGGGGACCGGACCGAAGGCCGGCGGGCGGGACGAGGCGGATCGTGTTGCCGGTGGCGAGGCATGCCGCGATCTGTGCGAACAGCCCGGTCTCGCTGGCCGGCAGGCACAGGACCGTGCCGCGCGGATGCAGGCTGTAGCGGT
>NZ_VRVC01000114.1:0-16181 GCF_008040005.1 Methylobacterium sp. WL19 | reverse complement strand
CGTTCCGCCCGCCGATGCTGTCCCACCCCATCGACGAAGAAACGGACTTCGAAAAACTCGACCCGGCCGCCTTCTCGGGCGAGTGGAAATGGGACGGCATCCGCGTCCAGCTCTCGGGCGGGCGCGACGAGGCGGGAAGCCAAGTGGCGCGGGTCTATTCGCGCACCGGCGAGGACATCACGCATGCCTTCCCCGATCTCGCCGAGGCGATCACTTTTTCCGGCACCGTCGACGGGGAATTGCTGATCCTGCGGGAGTGTCGCGTTCAGAGCTTCAACGTGCTGCAGCAGCGCCTCAACCGGAAGGCCGTCACGCCCAAGCTGCTGGAGGAATTCCCGGCCCATGTCCGGGCCTACGACCTCCTCACCGCGGAGGGCGAGGATTTGCGCCCGCTGCCCTTCGCGACCCGCCGCGCCCGGCTGGAGGGGTTCGTCGCCGCGCTGGATCATGCCCGCATCGACCTCTCGCCGCTCGTGACCTTCGCCACCTGGGACGATCTCGCCGAGGCCCGTGCCGACCCGGCCTCGGTGGGGGCGGGCGAGGATGCCGACGCCATCGAGGGGGTGATGCTGAAGCTGCGCGACAGCCCCTATCTCCCCGGCCGCCCCAAGGGGCCGTGGTGGAAGTGGAAGCGCGAGCCGCATCTCGTGGACGCGGTGATGATGTATGCCCAGCGCGGCCACGGCAAACGCTCGTCCTTCTACTCGGACTATACCTTCGGGGTCTGGCGCGAGCGGCCGGAGGGCGGCCGGGAACTGGTGCCGGTGGGCAAGGCCTATCACGGCTTCACCGATGCGGAGCTGGCCAAGCTCGACCGCTACGTCCGCAACAACACGACAAAGCGCTTCGGCCCGGTGCGCGAGGTGGCCTACGGAATCGACGAGGGGCTGGTGCTGGAGATCGCCTTCGAAGGGGTGCAGCGCTCCACCCGGCACAAATCCGGCGTCGCCATGCGCTTCCCCCGCGTCCATCGCATCCGCTGGGACAAGCCGGCGGCCGAGGCCGACCGGATCGAGGCCCTGGAGACCATCCTGGCCCGCGGCGAGCGCGAGATCGCGCCGGGCGCCGTCATCGAGGGAGGGACACCATGAGAGGTTCGGGCAGGATCGGCGGGATCGAAGGCTTCCGGGAGGGCGAGATCCGGCGCCAGGCGAGCGCCCGCGTCACCGTCTCGACGCCGGGCCAGGGATTCACGGACATCACCGCGTCCGTGGCCGATTTCCTGCGGCGCAGCGGCATCGGGCAGGGCCTGCTCACCCTGTTCTGCCGGCACACCTCGGCCTCCCTGACGATTCAGGAGAATGCCGACCCGGATGTGCGGAGCGACCTGATGACGGCGCTGGACGGCCTCGCCCCGCGCCTCCCCGGTGGCGGATACATCCATGCGGCGGAAGGCCCCGACGACATGCCGGCGCATATCCGCACCCTCCTGACCGATTCGGGGCTCACGATCCCCGTCACCGACGGGCGGCTCGTCCTGGGCACGTGGCAGGGCATCTATCTGATCGAGCATCGCGACCGGCCGCATCGGCGCGACATCGTCCTGCATGTGGCCGGAGAGTAGGCGGCGTGCCGTCATCGGGCACGCCGCCGGTTCGGATCACGCGGTCCGCCCGTTGCGCCGGGCGCCGACCTTGGGCGTTCCGTGCTTCGAGACCCAGACCGCGGCCTGCGTCCGGTTGCTGACGTTGATTTTTCTCAGCACGTTCTTCACGTGGATCTTCACGGTCGCCTCGGAGATCCGCAATTCCCGCGCGATGGACTTGTTCGAATGCCCGGTGGCCAGGCAGGCCAGAACCTCGATCTCGCGGTTGGAGAGATCCGAGACCGTCGCGGGGGACGCGTCGGCGGTCTTCGGGAACGTGGCGAGGGACGGTTTCGGGAAGCCGTACGCCCCGCCGGTCAGGTGGGACGCGGCATCGATGGAGATCACGATGTTGCCGCCCATCACCACGTTCAGCGAGCGGATCAGCGCGATCGGCTGCGCGCTCCGGTTGAGGCAGGCCTGGATGCCCATCTGGAGCAGGTAGCGTGGCACCGCCGGATCGGTCTCGGCCGTCAAGGCGACGATCCGGGCCTGGGGAAAGTGGGATTGCACCACCGGGACCAGCGCCGCCTCCATCTGCTCCGGGCCGAAATCCGTGAGGATGACCAGGGCCGGCAGGTGTCCGGGGCTCATGTCGGAGATGTCGTCGATGGAGTCGAGGATCGAATAACCGTTTTGATTTAATATTCCGACGAGCCCGTCGCGCTCCAGGCCGCGCGGCCCGATAATGATGGCGGGTATGCTTGCAAGGGAAGGCATTCGACCGTCCGGTCTGCCGATGAGGCTGGGAATGAAATCGGATTTGAGAGGTTCGGAGGCGGCTGTGACACTGAGTGACATCTGACTTGCTCCAAATTGCATTTGGTAAATCGCTGACAGTGGCAACATTCTGCCGATAGCGACGGATCGGGCCGCCGCTCGATTGGCAGGATCGTCCTTGCGCCGAAGAGGCAAAACTCACTCGTACTTCAGCAAGTCCGAAATAATCGTCCGTATCGGACGATGGGACTTAGAATCTTCGAAGTTATTATTCTATGTTAATAAATCTACTGATGTCCCGGCGCCCTTCAAATATTGAATTTCGCTGCGGTCAGCTAACACGACAATATCGAGCGTCACAAGCAAAAATGGGAACTCTAATTCCTGGCATTCGTGCCGTCGAAATTGGTGTAGCCCGATGTCGCCGGAGTCCGGCAAAGCATCCGTTTCGGATAGATTCGCCCCTTGCGGCGCTCTTACTCGCGGATCGAAACCTCGACGTGCCCCGGTGGATACGCGCCGGTAACGCGGCCCCGGACAGCCTGGATCGCCGAGATCTTGTTGGAATCTATGCCGTGGTATAACTACTTAGACCGAATTCTATCGAAGACTGTCGATGATCGAATCGCGGAGACGACCCTCGACGGTGCGGGGACATCTCGAATTGTGTGGTCGGCGATATTCTACCGGACGTTGCGCCCGAGAGGTGAGCGGTAGATCATGCTGGCACCGATGCCGAAACCGAAGACGCACCAGAACCAGATACCCAGCATCGGTCCTTCGAGCGCCACGTCGAAACACCCGTCCACGAACATGCCCAGCGCGTAGCAGCCGATCCAGATGAACAGCTTGGCCCAGTGCTCCTCCCCGCGCCGGCGGGCCCAGAGCAGGCTGTGGAACAGCATCGCGAACCAGGTCGCCAGCACGCCGAGCCACAGCACGAGACCGGGGACGCCCGAGCGCGCCAGATAGGTCATGTTCACGTTGTGGGGGCTGCGCAGCACCGCGTCCGCCGTCACCCATTGCTTGTAGCCGTCCTCGAGGGCGATGTTCACCCCGAAGCCCTTGCCCGTCCAAAAAAACGGCCCGCGCAGCGTGTAGTCCTGGATCGTCGCCCACCAGCGCAGGCGAAACTCCTTCGTCGCCTCGAAATTCGAGGCTTCGCTGACGCCGACGACGCTCTTCAGGCCCTCGACGAGCTGCTTGGGGCCGGTCGCCCGCTCGTTGCCGGGGAGCTGGATGCTGAGATCGAACACCGTCGCGATGATCGCGGCGACGAAAAACACCAGGACGATGGGCATGAACTGTCGCAGCCGGCGCCCGGCGATGGCCGCGACCACCACCGGCACGAGGCAGGTCAGCATGGCGCCGCGGCTCGACGTGACGATGATCATGCTCGCCATCAGCACCGCGATCCAGAGCCGCGAGAAGCGGCCGAGCCCGAGCATGACGAAGACGGCGATGGCCGCGAGGTGGCTGGCGGCCTCGCCGGCCCGGACGCTGGGGATCTGGATCTCGGTGCCCGGGATCTTCAGGAGCGCCGAACTCAGGCCGTACACGATGCCGCCGGCCAGGGCATAGAACCGCGCGAACCGGCCATAGGTGTCGATGGCCCGCCAGAACCGGCCGGGCTCCTCCAGCAGCAGGGCGACGACGATCAGGGCGAACAGGCCGTAGAGGGCCAGCACGCTGTCGCGGGGGGCGTCCATCCCGTAGGGACCCACATACGGCACGGTCCGGTAGAGGATCCAGCCCATCAGGACGATGAGCATCCGGCTCGCCGGCGTCGCCAGGATGGCGAGCCAGCATCCGGACCGCAGCAGCGCGATGAGCCCTCCGGCCAGGGCCATCTCGCCGACGAAGAGCGGCGGGATTCCCAGATAGGCGAAGGTCTTGCCCAGGATAGCATAGCCCAGGAGCACGATGACGAGGGCGCGGGAGTAGCGCTCGTTGAAGTCGTCGGCGGACCGGCCGAGGGGGAGGGCGGTGTCGAGGCGGGACTGGATCACGCGGGCGACTTCTTCAGAGGGGGGCGGGAGTTATGTCGGCACTCTCAGGGTCGTTCGATGGGATGGTTCGGCCGATTCACTTGGCAAAGTCGATCGTCCCACCAGACCACCTCATCCTGAGGTGCCCTTTGCTTCAGCAAAGGGCCTCGAAGGAGCGCTCCAGTCTGCTCAGTGGGTTCTGGAGCCCTCCTTCGAGGCCGCTACGCGGCACCTCAGGATGAGGTAAAGTCTTGGACAGACACCTGAAACAGGCTCCTAGACCGCGATCCGCATCGTCCGGTGCGAGTCCATCGCCTCGGCGTAGATCCCCAGGAGCTGGTTCGTGGTGACGGTCTCGCTCCAGCACGATTCGTATTTCGACCGCGCCGCCCGGCTCATGCGCTCGGATGCGGCGCGATCGGTGAGGATCCGCGTCATGGCGCGGGCGAGATCGGCGGCGTCGCCCGGGGCGGCATGCAGGCCGGTCACGTCGTCCGAGACGATCTCGGCGAGCGAGCCGATCCGTGAGGCGATCACCGGCAGGCCCAGGGCGAAGGCTTCGACCACCACCATCGGCAAGCCCTCGTACCAGAGCGAGGGGACGAGGAGGGCGCGTGCCTCCCTCATCGCGGCGCGCACCTGCGCGGGCGTGACCTGGCCCCGGTAGTCGAGATCGGGCGAGGCGGCGACCTTGTCCGCCAGCGGCCCGGTGCCGACGACCGTGACCCTGCGGCCGGCGATCCTGGCCGCGGCGATCAGGGTCTCGATGCCCTTCTCGCTGGTGAGGCGCCCCACGAACAGCAATCCTTCCCGCTCGCCCTCTCGGACCGGGCCGGGATCGGCGAGCCCGTTCGCCTTCACGGCGATGCGGCCGCCGGGCAGGCCGGCCGCGATGAACCGGCCGCGTTCGAATTCGGTGAGCGCGACGAAGCGGTCCACATGGTTCGCCCATGTGCCGATCTGCTTGTGATGCTGGATCGATCGCGCCACCGCCAGCGATCCGAGCCGGGAATCCCGGTAGCACCGGTGCAGCACCGCATTGTAGGCGGAGCCGCCGACGCAGACCTCGCAGGGCGCGCCGTTCCGCGTCAGCATCGCGTTGGCGCAGATGATCCGGTAATTGTGCAGCGTCTGGATCGTCGGTGTTCCCGTCTTGCGCACGGCCACATGCACCATCGGCGAGATCAGCGGGAAGTAATTGTGCACGTGGACCACGTCCGGCCGGAAACCGTCGACCTCCTTCAGGACGAGGCCGATGTTCTTCGGCGAATTCACCGACTGGAACGCCGCGCGCAGGCGGTCGATCGGGGTGACGATGGACGTGTTGCTCAAGGTGAAGAGCCGGACCTCGCAGCCGGCCCGTTCGAGGGCGCCGATCTCCTGGGCCACGACGGAATCCTCGCCGCCGTGGAACTGGTACTCGTTGTGGACGATCAATACGCGCTTCGACATCCGGATCGCCTCACGGTCGTTGCTGTGGCTGCTGCATCTTCGTCGCGAGGCCGTCCGCCGAATACGTCGGTGCCGCATCCGTGCCCGTCGAAGCGGATGCGGCGCCGGACGCGGGGTTATTCGGCCGCGACGGAATGCCGGACCGGATGGGCCTGGGCGATCTCTTCCTCGATCCAGCGATAGGTCGGCACGAGCCCCTCGCGGATCATGATCGTGGGTTCCCACTTGAGGACCTTGCGGATCAGGCTGTTGTCGCTGTTGCGCCCGCGCACGCCCTGCGGCTTGGTCAGGTCGTGGCGCTTGGTGATCGTCTTGCCCGCGATCTCGGCCGCGATCTCGACGAGGTCGTTGATGGTGATCATCTCGTCGGTGCCGAGATTGATCGGGGCGCAGTAATCCTCCGCCATCAGCCGGCACAGGCCCTCGACGCAATCGTCGATATACATGAAGGAGCGGGTCTGCAGACCGTCGCCCCAGACCTCGATCTCGCCGCCGTCGGGGCAGAGCACCACCTTGCGCGAGATCGCGGCGGGCGCCTTCTCCCGGCCGCCGTCATAGGTGCCGAGCGGACCGTAGACGTTGTGGAACCGTACCGACCGGGTCGGGATCTTCCAGTCCTCGGTCATGTATTGGCACAGTTTCTCCATGTAGATCTTCTCGAGCCCGTAGCCTTCCTCCGGCTGGGCCGGCCAGGCGACGTCCTCGGCGAGGGGGGTGACGTCGGGCGAGAGCTGGAGGTGCTGGGGATAGACGCAGGCCGAGGAGGAAAAGAGGAACTTCTCCAGGCCGCTGTAGCGCACGGCCTCGACCATATGGGCGCTGATCAAAGTATTGTTGAGGGTGATCTCGGCATGGGAGCCGCTGATGAAGCCGATGCCGCCCATGTCGGCCGCCAGATGATAGACCTCGTCCATGTCCTTGACGGCGATGGCGCAATTGTCGCGCATGCGCAGATCGACCTGCATGAAGTCGTGCGCGGCCGAGGCTTCGTATTGCGGAAGCTTGATGTCGGCCCCGCGGACCCAATGGCCCTGGCTGACGAGGCTTTTCACGAGATGGTGCCCGATGAACCCACCGGCCCCGGTCACAAGTATCTTTTTCTTCATGACAGACCGTCCTTATTCAATGCGTGCCGCCAGAAGGACTGCATGATCGTCGACTGTATTGGTAGGAACCTTGAGAGTTAGATCGAAAGCGCTCGACCAGCCGCCATAGTACCCTTGCGCCGGACGGGGCGACGTTGCGGGGTCGAGGAGCGGGCGCAGGGGCGCAGACGCATCCGGCCTCGTCCGGATGCTCATGCCGAAGTCGGTCATCTGTCAGAGTGGGTCATCCTAGAGCTGCGCCCGACCACGTTGGGTCGGGGCACATCTCTCGGCCTTTGTTGTGCCGCGCTCTTTTTCGCCGAACCGGCATCCACTTCGGCGGAGAGCGCTCTAGCCGACCACCTCATCCTGAGGTGCCGGAGCGTAGCGGAGGCCTCGAAGGAGCCCTCCAGTGGTCGCGCGATCCCTGGAGCTCTCCTTCGAGGCCGCTGCGCGGCACCTCAGGATGAGGTCGTGCCTTGGAAAAACAACTCGAAGATGTCTTGGATTCCGTCCCGCCCGGACCTTGTCGGGCCACCGAATCGGGATGACGCACCGTCGAATCGCGTGTTCGCCATCAATAATCGGCGCCGATCCTGTAGCTTTCGGACTAGTTTCCGCCCACTCGGAAGAGATGTTCTCCAAGACAGGATGATATTTTAAGGTTGTCGCTTGCGGCGGTTGCTGTTCCACACGAGCGGCCGCCTTTGCTGATCTGAACGATCCATGGAGGCTGGAATGCGGGTGGCGGTCATCGGCGTCGGATATGTCGGGCTCGTATCCGGGGCGTGCTTCGCCCAATTCGGGCACCATGTGCATTGCGTGGACAAGGACCCTCAGCGGATCGCCGCCCTGTGCGCCGGCCGGATGCCGATCTACGAGCCGCATCTCGATGCCCTCGTGGCCGACAACGTCGCGGCCGGGCGGCTGACCTTCGGCACCGATCTCGCGGCGGCGGTCCGCGATGCGGAGGTGGTGTTCATCGCCGTCGGCACGCCCGCCCGGCGCGGTGACGGCCATGCCGACCTCGCCCACGTCTTCGCCTGTTGCCGCGACATCGCGCAAGCGATCCAGGGCTATACCGTGGTGGTGACGAAATCGACCGTCCCGGTGGGCACGGGGGACCGGGTCGAGCACATCATGCGCGTCGTCCAGCCCCAGGGGGCCTTCGCCGTCGTCTCGAACCCGGAATTCCTGCGCGAGGGCGCGGCCATCGCGGATTTCCAGCATCCCGACCGGATCGTCATCGGCACCCAGGACGAGCGGGCGCGGGCGATCATGACCAACCTCTACCGGCCCCTGGCGGAGGCCGCGGTGCCGCTGTTCTTCACCACCCGGCGCACCGCCGAGCTGGTGAAATACGCCGCCAACGCCTTCCTCGCCATGAAGATCGGCTTCGTCAACGAGATGGCCGATCTCTGCGAGCGGGCGGATGCGGATGTGGCGGGAGTCGCCTACGGGATCGGCCTCGACCGGCGGATCGGCGCGCAGTTCCTCCAGCCCGGCCCCGGCTTCGGCGGATCGTGCTTCCCGAAGGACATCCAGGCGCTGATCAAGTCGGCGCAGGATTACGGCGTCCCCTCCCGCATCATCGAGACGGTGGCGGCCGCCAACGAGCAGCGCAAGCGATCGATGGCGCGCCGCCTCATCAAGGCCTGCGGCGGCTCCGTCCGGGGGCTGACCATCGCGGTGCTCGGCCTGACCTTCAAGGCGGATACCGACGATGTCCGCGAGGCGCCGGCCACCTCGATCATCACCGCCCTGCAGGACGAGGGCGCCGAGGTGCGGGCCTACGACCCGCAGGGGATGGACCAGGCGAGGGCGCTCATGCCCGACATCGCCTACGCCACCGATCCCTATAGCTGCGTGGCCGGCGCCCACGCGGTGGCGATCGTGACGGAATGGAGCGCGTTCCGCACCCTCGACCTCGCCCGTCTCCGCTCGCGCATGGCGGGGCCGGTCCTCGTCGATTACCGCAACATCATCCCGGCGGCGGAAGCCGCGGAGGCGGGCTTCCGCCACGTGGGCATCGGCCGGCGCAGCGTCACGGCCGAGCGCCCGGCGCCACGGATCGACCTGACCGAGCCGCAGGGCGCAGTGCTGCCGGAACTCGCGGTCGCCGCGGGGTGATCTCAGCGGTTCGGGCCATCGGTTGAACGAAAGCCGCCCCGCGAATAGGGGGGCGGCTTTCGTGTGTCGGCTCTACTGAAAAAAGTCGCCATCGTCGCGAGATGAGGGACCACCCCATCCAATCACCTCATCCTGAGGCGCCCTTTGCGCAAGCAAAGGGCCTCGAAGGAGCCCTCCAGTTCGCTTGGCGAATACTGGAGGGCTCCTTCGAGGCCGCTTCGCGGCGCCTCAGGATGAGGTCAGGGGTTGGAAAGACGGGGAACGGGTTTCGGGAGGCCCGTGTTCACCGTCCGGTCGCGGTCCGCAGGGCGGGTTTCGGCCAGAACGCGGAGGCCTGGGCCAGCACGGTCTCGATCACCTCGTCCTGCTCGTCGATGCGCAGATCCGGGAAGAGCGGCAGCGAGAGCGTGCCCTCGCCCCATTCCTGCGCCACGGGCAGGGACGAGGCTTCCGGCACGTCGCGGTAGAGGGTCAGGGTGGGCACGCTGCGGTAATTCACCGTCGTGCCGATGCGGGCCTCGCCCAGCGCCCGGAGCATGTCGTCGCGCCGCCCGTCGGGCACGTGGATCGGGAAGAGGTGCCGGGCCGAGACCACGCCCGGCTCCAGGGCCGGCCAGGTGAAGGGGGTGCCGGCGAGCGCGGCCTCGTAGCGCCGGCTCAAGGCCTCGCGCCGGGCGCACTGGACCTCCACCTGCTCGATCTGGGGGGCGAGCAGGACGGCGAGCAGGTCCGGCAGGTTGGCCTTGGTGCCGAGGCGGTCGATGTCCCAATGGTTGTAGGTGCCGCCCTGGAAGCGCTGGGCCGCGCCGGCGGACATCCCGTGCAGCACCGTTTGCACCAGGGTCCGGGCGAGGTTGGGATCACGGGTGACGACGGCGCCGCCCTCGCCGCAGGTCACGTTCTTCGTCGCGTAGAAGGAGAAGATCGCCGCGTCGCCGTCCTGCCCCGGCCGGCGCCCGTTGCGGCTGCCCTCGAAGCAATGGGCCGCGTCCTCGATGATCCGGATCGAGGAAGGAATCGCCGCCCGCAGGGCCGGGATGTCCACCATCTGGCCGTAGAGATGGACCGGGATGATCGCCCGCGTCCGCTCCGTCACGGCCGCCGCCGCGAGAGCGAGATCGATCAGGAGCGTGTTCGGGTCGCTGTCGACGAAGACCGGCGTCGCGCCCACGAGGCGCACCACGTTGGCCGTCGCCGCGAAGGTCATGGCCGGCACGATGACCTCGTCGCCGGGGCCGATCCCCAGGGCGAGGAGGGTCGCCACCGCCCCTTGCGTCCAGCTCGAGGTGAGCTTGGCATGCGGCACCCGGAAGAAGTCCCGCAGCAGGTCCTCCACGCGCGCCCCCTCGGGGCCGGTCGTCAGGAACGCGCTCCCCAGGACCGAGGCCACCCGAACCGCGTAGTCGGGCGAGAGCGCATGCCTATAGAACGGGACTGCCATCCGTTGCCTCCATGTCTTCGGTGAGAGCCGGCGATGCCGGTGTGGTTCGGTAGAGGGCGTGCAGGCGCGCCGCGACCACGGTCCAGTCGGCCGAGCATCCCATCCGGTGGGCGCCGCGCGACATCGCCTGCCATTCCGCGGAATCGAGGGACGCGGCCCGGGCGAGGGACGCGGCCACGGCCTCGGCCGTCAGATCCTCGATGAGGAGGCCGGCGCCGTGCCGCGTCATCGCCTCGGTCATCCCCGCCTCGGCGGTGATGAGGAGCGGCACGCCGAGGATCTGCGCTTCGAGGGCGGCCGTCGGCCAGCGGTCGAGGCGCGAGGGAAAGGCGAAGAAGTCCCAAGACCGGACGATGTCGTCCCGCTCGGCTCCGTAGCGCGGCCCCTCGAAGGTCACGGCGGACCCGATTCCGAGGCGGAGGGCCATCGCCGCCAGCGCCTCGCGCTCGTCGCCGGGACCCATGACGACGAGGCGGCCGGTGCCGCCCTGCCGCCGGTAGAGGGCGAACCCCTCGATCAGGAGGTCGAGGCCCTTGTGGAACGTCGCGAGCCGGCCGCAGAAGCCGAAGACGGGCGAGCCGCCGGCAGGGCCTAATAACCCGCCGGCAGGGCCCAATAACCCGCCGGCAGGGCCGGGCCTGTCGACGAATCCCGGACGCCCGCCGAGCGCGCTCGAATAGACCCCGTGGGGCACGAGGACCGACCGGGCCTTGGGCGCAAGACGGCGGAGTTCGGCCTGTTCCAGGGCGGTGATGACGTGGACGAAGCGCGCCCCCTCCAGAACGCGGCGCTCCAGCAGCCGGACGTAGAGGGCGGTCGACGGCTTCACCAGCCGGCCGGCCCGGTCGTAGAAATGCGAGAAGCAGGCGTGGAGGCTGATGACGTAGGGAATGCCGCGCCGGCGCAGCATCCGCGTCAGCGAGACCAGGAGCGGTTGGCGCGCGCCGTGGAAGTGGAAGACCGTCCGCGTGTCGGCCCCGTCGAGGAAGGCCTCGCGGGAGCGGCGCGACAGGCTCACCGTGCGGCCGAGGAGCCTGAGCCCGTCCAGCGGAACGTGATCCATTCGGATGCCCGCCGGCACCGTCATCCCGTGCGAATCGCGCGACAGGAACAGGATGCGGGACGCCTCGCCCGATAGGGTCTGTTCGGTGACGAGGGAGCGCGTATTCTGATGAATACCGTTGGCGAAGGAGGGATATCCCTCCTTGTTCTCGATGATGACATGACGGACGGAGAGCGGGGAGCCGCCATCCGGCCGTCGGACCGGAGACGAGGAAGGCACGTCATAGGCTCGCATGGGTGTCCTCCTAAGCAGGTTTCGCAGACGTGGCCCCCGGTTCTGCGATCGAAAACCTGCGACACGGCGCTCTTGAGCCGGTCGATGGGAGGCGCGGGTCCGGATCGGCTCTCAGGCGCGCGCCCCGTCCGCGGCGGTCTCGAATTGCGGGCGGGGGAAGACGCCCGGGCTCGCGGCGACGGTCTCCTCGGCCGCGAGGGGCAGGCTCAACCCCTGGAGCGGATCGGCGAGCAGCATCTTGTACCACTTGACCGTGTTGCAGGCGGGCGTGTTGCGCAGGAGCTTGGCTTCGATGGCGTTCTGGATCTCGATGACGGCGTCTTCGATCCGGTACCGTGCCCCGAAGCCGAAGTGTTCGCGCGCCTTGGCGAAGCTCACATGGTAATCGCGCCGGTCGGGTCCGCCGGGCATGAACTCGATCTCGCTCGGCCTCGTGACGGTGTTCTTCACCGCGAGCGCGATGTCGACGATCTGGCGATTGTCCCAGCCGACGTTGAAGGCCTCACCGGCGACGGCTCCGGCGGGAGCGCGCAGGGCGCCGAGGAACGCGGCGGCCACGTCCCGTACATGGACCAGGGGGCGCCATTGCGAACCATCCCCCCCCACCGTGATGCGGCCGCGATCCAGGGCGTCGAAGCTCATCTGGTTGACCACGAGGTCGAAGCGCATGCGCGGCGACAGGCCGAAGACGGTGGCGTTCCTCAGCGCGGTGGCGACGAAATGGCCGGTATTCAGGGCGAGCACGGCCTCTTCGGCCCTGGCGCAGGTCTGCGCGTAGATGGTGAGCGGGCGCAGCGGCGTGTCCTCGGAGAGGAACAGGTCCTGGCCGGCACCGTAGACCGCGCAGGAACTGGCGAAGAGGTAACGGCGGACGCCGGCACGCTTGGCGGCCATCGCGGCCCGGATGCGGCCCGTCTCGTTGATGGACCGTGTCAGTTCCGGGTCGAGGTCGCCGGACGGATCGTTGGATAAAGCGGCCAGATCGATGGCATAATCGCAATCGTCATAGGCGCGGTGATCGATGGTCCTGATGTCCTGCTTGACGATCTCGAGTTTCGGATGGCCGTCATACTTCGAAAGACACGGCGTTCCAAAGTAGAACGCGTCGATGGCCCTGACCCTGTACCCGCTGCGCAGCAATTCTCCGACCATGACGGATCCAATATATCCGCCAGCTCCCGTGACAGCAATTTTTGCGTTCATGGCTCTCTTTCCATCACGTCATGAAAACGATCTACATCAGTCTTGATATTCAATTTAAAGTGATGGTTCTGGTAAATCAAAAGAACAATCGGACTAATAACTATGGAACCGTGATGTCTTCGATAGTGCCAAATCAAGCCGATCTGGTGCGCGAAGGGGTTAGTCGAGACAACTCCCGGTGCGGCAGGCTTCATCCACTCCGATCGACCGGCGATGAGCGCTGATGTGCGGTGCCGGCGGGGCGCGGGCGTCGCGTCATCCGAAGGGCCACGCGACGCGATGGCGTACGGTTGGGCGTGGCGGGGTTGGCCGGGGCATCGCGATATGGCGTGCGAGGGCAAGCGCCGGCCTGACAGTGTGCCGGTCGGGCCGAATGTTATGAGGTGTAGTTCAAGTCTTCATTGGGAGGATTGCCGCCCTCAATGGACCAGGTGCCGGCCGAGAGGGAAGGTCGCGTGAGGCCGATTTGGTTGGATGTCTCAGCTGTTGCTCATGCCAAAGCCGAGCATCCAATCAGACAGCCTCATCCCGAGGTGCCCTTTGCTGCAGCAAAGGGCCTCGAAGGAGGCCTCCAGGGATCTCGCGATGACTGGAAGTCTCCTTCGAGGCCGCTGCGCGGTACCTCAGGATGAGGTGAAGCCTTGGACAAACACTCCATCTGTATAATCGACTTTCTGAGCGGATGTTTCTACCAAAGCCGAGCATCCAATCAGACAGCCTCATCCCGAGGTGCCCTTTGCTGCAGCAAAGGGCCTCGAAGGAGCCCTCCAGTGATCTCGCGATGACTGGAAATCTCCTTCGAGGCCGCTGCGCGGCACCTCAGGATGAGGTGAAGCCTTGGACAAATAACCCATCTGTCTGATCGGATTCTTAAGCGGATGTTCCTGCCAAAGCGGAGCATCCAATCAGACCACCTCATCCTGAGGTGCCGGAGCGTAGCGGAGGCTTTGAGGGGAGCCCTCCAGAGACCAAAGCGGTCACTGGAAGGCTCTCTCACAGTCGCTACGCGGCACCTCAGGATGAGGGAACGCCTCGACGGTACTGTTAGACGTTCGCCATCTCTTCGAGCACGTCGTTCAGGGACGCCACACCCGGATGATGCGCGACCAGACGGCTGCGGTCCCCGGCGTTGCAGTATTTGATACCCCAGAGCGCGGCCTGTGTTCTGTTTCGTACATTGATCTTTCGGAGGATCGCCTTGACGTTCCCCTTCACGCGTCCCTCGGCAATGGACAGGCGCTCGGCGATCGCGCGGTTCGAATCGCCCTTGATCAGGCAGGCGATGATGCTGAGCTCCCGCTCCGAGAGATGGAACGCCTGATCGTCCGAGGGAGGCCGATCCTCGCCGGTGGGCGCGGGCGCCTGATCCTCTTCCTCGCATGGCTCGGCCTTCACATGCGCGCGAACCGACAGGTGCGGCACGACGCAGTGATCGAGGAGGATCAGTTCCAGCGCCTGAACCAGCGTATCCGAACCGGCGCTGGACAGAAGGATGGCCGCCGCGCCGCATTCCAGCATCGGTGCCACATGCTCGACTTCACAGGTCGCGCAGATGCAGATGATGAAGCTATTCGGGAAGCGAAGACGAGCATTGATGATCTCTTCGGTCGGCGCGTCCGTGGTCGGTTGAATACTCATGATGATAATCAAATTCGAATCAAATGTTTCGGTAAAATCCTGGGACTGATCCAGGCTTCCCACCATGGAAACGACGTCGAAGCCGCTCTTTATCAGGATGTAGCGTAAGCCTTCTCTGTAGAGCGCCGTTCCACCGCTAATGACGGTCGCCGGACGTTTTGCGGGAGCAATAGTGAGTCGAGGAAAGGTAGTTCCGGATACATGAATCATCGCTGGACCCCCACCGATTCGCATTGAATAAATCGACCACTCCGTTTTCAAGTAATGTATAAACCGATACATTAAATTGAGAGTCTGGTATGAATTGGAACAATCTGATCGTCAATGAAAAATGGGTTAGCTAATCCTTTTTTGGTCATCCCATTTGATCGATGCCGGCTTCCGACTTCGCCGAGCCATCCGAAAGCTCTATGCGGATGTTAATGTGTGGTGGTTCTTGGTGCGAACATTGAGAGGTGCACTCGGGGATTCCTACGGCGTCTCAAATCCAGCGACTGTATAGATTCCGCTCGGATCGTTCGGGACCGGTCATACGTCGAGATCGTCCGTTCGGAGTAGGTCTCTTTCGATCTCCGATGACTGGCAGCGCGAGGTACAATCGGCGTCATACAGCTGCGGTGATGTGAGATTCGATATGTTGGGCAGGTGGTTGCACGCTCATGACAGCTTTGCCGGCTCCAAAAGATCGCTCGGTGCCGGCGATGCGGCGCAGGTCGGTTCGGTCCGCGCGCCGCTCCCCGGGGGAGGGGGGTGGGCCGAGTCGTTCCGGCACGACCATGCCGACCTCGTCGGCCCGATTCGGCCGGGCTCCCGCTTCTCGGGCAACCTCTATTGGCTGCTGGCCACCACCTCCATTCTCAGCGCGATCGTGTTCGGCCTCGTGGTCGAGACGACCCGGTCCGTGGGAGCGCGCGAGGCGCGCCAGGAGCAGGACGGGCATCGGGCCGCCTTGCAGCAGGCCGAGGACAGGATCACGACCCTCGCCCTGGCGCTTCGCTCCGAGAAGGACGCGGCCGAGATTGCCCGCTCCCTCCTGGGCCGGCAGGTCGATGAAGGGCGCCGGGCTTTGGAGGCCGTGGAGGCCGACCTGAAGCGGACGCAATACGATCGCCAGCTTCTGTCCGCCCGCGCGGAGGACCGCGAGCAGGCGCTCCGGCGCCTCGAAGGGCAGTTCGAGGCCAGTCGCGGGGAGGTCTCGACCCTCCGGTCCGAGGCCGCGGATCTCCAGGCCCGCGCCGATGCCGCGATCCGCGCGCAGGCGCTGGCGGATGAGGCGCGCCGGGTGGCCGAGACCGCCCTGGCGGAGGTCGGGCTCGCCCGCGATGGCGATGCCCCGGCGCGGATGGAGCTGGCGTCGGTCGATATCGATGCGAAGGGCGACGTCGCGAAAACCGACGCTGCGGAGAGCGGGTCCGGCGCGGCGCGGGCCGCTGCGGCCAGGGTCCGGGAGCTCGCGCCCGTGGACGACGCGCCCGTGAGCGACCTGCGCCCGCGATGGTTGACGCTCGGCGGCGCCACCTTCGCCTCCCTCGACGCGCTGACCTTCGCGAGGGGCATCGCCCCATCGAAGCCGAAAGCGCTGCCGACGCCCTCCGTCCTCCGCCGCGTGGCTCCGCGCCCGAACCGGGGGCGGCCCCAGGCG